>NZ_BAAAVI010000014.1:67150-119374 GCF_039534445.1 Streptosporangium fragile
GACCGAGGTCTCCGGGCGCTTCGTCGGAACGCCTACCGGTCGCGTCGACTACCGGTTGTACTGCCCGAAGTCGTACTCCTCCAGCGGGACGGCCTCGCCGGAGCCCGAGCCGAAGGTGTAGTCCGCCGCGGAGCCGTCGTAGCCACCGACCGTGTACATCGCGGCCTTGGCCTCCTCGGTGGGCTCGACCCGGATGTTGCGGTACTGCGGCATGCCGGTACCGGCCGGGATGAGCTTACCGATGATGACGTTCTCCTTGAGGCCCAGCAGCGAGTCCGACTTGGCGTGGATCGCCGCGTCGGTGAGCACCCGGGTGGTCTCCTGGAAGGAGGCCGCCGACAGCCAGGACTCGGTGGCGAGCGAGGCCTTGGTGATGCCCATCAGCACCGGACGGCCGGAGGCCGGGGTGCCGCCCTCGGCCACGACCTCGCGGTTGACCCGCTCGAAGCGCGGCCGCTCGACGAGCTCACCGGGAAGCATGTCGGAGTCGCCGGACTCCAGCACGTTCACGCGCTTGAGCATCTGCCGGACGATGATCTCGATGTGCTTGTCGTGGATCGACACACCCTGCGAGCGGTAGACCTGCTGGACCTCGGCCACCAGGTGCAGCTGCACGGCCCGGGGGCCGAGGATGCGCAGCACCTCGTTGGGGTTGACCGCACCGGCGATCAACTGCTGGCCGACCTTGACCCGCTGACCCTCCGAGACCAGCAGCCGGGACCGCATGGACACCGGGTAGGCGATCTCGTCGGAACCGTCGTCCGGAACGATGACGACCTTCCGGGTCTTGTCGGTCTCGTCGATTCGGACCCGGCCCTCCGCCTCGCTGATCGGGGCGACGCCCTTGGGGACGCGCGCCTCGAAGAGCTCCTGGACACGGGGCAGACCGTGGGTGATGTCGGCGCCCGCCACACCACCGGTGTGGAAGGTCCGCATCGTCAGCTGGGTACCGGGCTCACCGATCGACTGGGCGGCGATGATGCCGACCGCCTCGCCGACGTCCACCAGCTTGCCGGTCGCGAGCGAACGGCCGTAGCAGGTGGCGCAGACACCGATCTTGGCCTCGCAGACGAGAGCGCTGCGGGTCCTGATGGTCTCCACTCCGGCCTCGACCAGCGCGGTGACGTGGGCGTCGTTGATGTCGACACCCGCGCTCGCGATGATCTTCCCGTCCACCTCCACGTCCTCGGCGAGGATGCGGCCGTGCACGTTGCTCTCGGCGTTCTCCGCCTTGACCAGGTTGCCCGCCGCGTCGCGCTCGCCGACGTGCAGCGGGACCGCGCGGTCGGTACCGCAGTCGATCTCGCGGACGATGACGTCCTGCGCGACGTCCACCAGACGACGGGTCAGGTAACCCGAGTCGGCGGTCCGCAGCGCGGTGTCCGCCAGACCCTTCCGCTGGCCGTGGGTGGAGATGAAGTACTCCAGCACCGACAGGCCCTCGCGGAACGAGGCCTTGATCGGACGCGGGATCGTCTCACCCTTGGTGTTGGACACCAGACCGCGGATGCCGGAGATCTGCCGGACCTGCATCAGGTTTCCTCGGGCGCCCGACTGGACCATCATCCAGACCGGGTTGGTCTTCGGGAACGCCTTCTGCATGTCGTCCGTGACGTCGCTGGTCGCGTGCGTCCAGATCTCGATGAGCTCCTGACGGCGCTCCTCGTCCGTGATCAGACCGCGCTCGTACTCACGCTGGACCTTGTCGGCCCTGCGCTCGTACGTCTCCATGATCTCGCCCTTGTTCGGCGGCGCGATGACGTCCTCGATGGAGATCGTCACACCGGCCCTGGTGGCCCAGTAGAAACCGGCGTCCTTGAGGGCGTCGAGCGCCGCCGCGACCTCGACCTTGGGGTACTTCTCGGCGAGCTCGTTGACGATGGTCGACAGCTGCTTCTTGCCGACCTGCATGTTCACGTACGGGTAGTTCTGCGGCAGGGTCTGGTTGAACAGGCACCGGCCCAGCGTCGTCTCCAGGCGGTAGGGCTCGCCCGGCTCCCAGCCCTCGGGGGCCGCCCAGCCGCGAGGCGGCGGGGTGTCACCCTTCATCCGGATCTGGATCTTGGCCTGGATGTCCAGCTCGCGGCGGTCGAAGGCCATGAGCGCCTCGGCCACCGAGCCGAAGACCCGGCCGGCGCCGAGGGCGTCCTCGCCGTCGTCCTTGATCGTGGTCAGCGAGTACAGACCGATGATCATGTCCTGGGTGGGCATGGTCACCGGCTTGCCGTCGGCCGGCTTCAGGATGTTGTTCGTCGACAGCATCAGGATGCGGGCCTCGGCCTGCGCCTCGGCCGAGAGCGGCAGGTGCACGGCCATCTGGTCACCGTCGAAGTCCGCGTTGAACGCGGTGCAGACGAGCGGGTGGATCTGGATGGCCTTGCCCTCGACCAGCTGCGGCTCGAAGGCCTGGATGCCCAGGCGGTGCAGCGTCGGCGCGCGGTTGAGCAGCACGGGGTGCTCGGTGATGACCTCTTCGAGGACGTCCCACACGACCGGGCGCGCACGCTCGACCATCCGCTTGGCCGACTTGATGTTCTGCGCGTGGTTCAGGTCGACCAGGCGCTTCATCACGAACGGCTTGAACAGCTCCAGCGCCATCTGCTTGGGCAGGCCGCACTGGTGCAGCTTCAGCTGCGGGCCGACGACGATGACCGAACGGCCGGAGTAGTCGACACGCTTGCCCAGCAGGTTCTGGCGGAACCGGCCCTGCTTGCCCTTCAGCATGTCGCTGAGGGACTTCAGGGGACGGTTGCCGGGGCCGGTGACCGGACGGCCGCGGCGGCCGTTGTCGAACAGCGCGTCGACGGCCTCCTGGAGCATCCGCTTCTCGTTGTTCACGATGATCTCGGGGGCACCGAGGTCGAGAAGGCGCTTGAGGCGGTTGTTCCGGTTGATCACACGGCGGTACAGGTCGTTCAGGTCCGAGGTCGCGAACCGGCCACCGTCGAGCTGCACCATCGGGCGCAGGTCCGGCGGGATGACCGGGATGCAGTCGAGGACCATGCCGTTGGGCGAGTTGCGGGTGTTCAGGAACGCCGAGACGACCTTGAGCCGCTTGAGGGCACGAGCCTTCTTCTGGCCCTTGCCGCTGCGGATCGTCTCGCGCAGGTTCTCCGCCTCCACACCGAGGTCGAAGTTGGTCAGCCGCTCCTGGATGGCCTGGGCGCCCATGCCGCCGCGGAAGTAGCGGCCGAAGCGGTCGCGCATCTCGCGGTAGAGCAGCTCGTCGCCCTCCAGGTCCTGGACCTTGAGGTTCTTGAAGCGGCTCCAGACCTCCTCCAGCCGGTCCAGCTCGCGCTGGGCCCGGTCGCGGAGCTGGCGCATCTCGCGCTCGGCGCCCTCGCGGACCTTGCGGCGCTGGTCGCCCTTGGCTCCGGCGGCCTCCAGCTCGGCCAGGTCGGTCTCCAGCTTGCGCTGGCGGGCCTCGATGTCGGCGTCACGACGCTGCTCGATGTGCTGCCGCTCGACGGAGATCTTCGCCTCCAGCGACGGCAGGTCACGCTCACGCATCTCCTTGTCGACATGCGTGATCATGTAGGCCGCGAAGTAGATGACCTTCTCCAGGTCCTTCGGGGCCAGGTCGAGCAGGTATCCCAGGCGGGACGGGACACCCTTGAAGTACCAGATGTGCGTGACGGGCGCGGCCAGCTCGATGTGGCCCATCCGCTCACGGCGCACCTTGGCGCGGGTGACCTCGACGCCACAGCGCTCACAGATGATGCCCTTGAAGCGGACGCGCTTGTACTTGCCGCAGTAGCACTCCCAGTCCCGGGTCGGACCGAAGATCTTCTCGCAGAAGAGTCCGTCCTTCTCGGGCTTCAGGGTCCGGTAGTTGATGGTCTCGGGCTTCTTCACCTCACCGTGCGACCACTGGCGGATGTCGTCGGCGGTCGCGAGGCCGATCCGAAGCTCGTCGAAGAAGTTGACGTCGAGCACTTGTAATCCCCTCCTCAGCTTCTAGATCAGACCTCTTCGACACTGCTCGGCTCGCGCCGGGACAGGTCGATGCCGAGTTCTTCCGCGGCGCGGAAGACGTCTTCGTCGGTGTCGCGCATCTCGATGGACATACCGTCGCTGGAGAGCACCTCGACGTTCAGGCACAGCGACTGCATTTCCTTGATGAGCACCTTGAACGACTCCGGAATGCCCGGCTCGGGGATGTTCTCGCCCTTGACGATGGCCTCGTAGACCTTCACACGGCCGAGGACGTCGTCGGACTTGATGGTCAGCAGCTCCTGGAGGGCGTAGGCGGCGCCGTACGCCTCCAGCGCCCACACCTCCATCTCACCGAAGCGCTGGCCACCGAACTGGGCCTTACCGCCGAGCGGCTGCTGGGTGATCATGGAGTACGGGCCGGTCGACCGAGCGTGGATCTTGTCGTCGACCAGGTGGAGCAGCTTCAGGATGTAGATGTAGCCGACCGAGATCGGGTGCGGGAACGGCTCGCCGGAGCGGCCGTCGAAGAGCCGCGCCTTGCCGTTCTCGGCGACCATCCGCCCGCCGTCCCTGTTGACCAGGGTGTTGTTGAGCAGGCCGACGATCTCCTCCTCGTTGGCACCGTCGAACACCGGGGTGGCCATGTTGGTGCGCGGCTCGACCTGGGCGAAGCCCTTGTCGCGCAGCCGCTCGGCCCACGCCTCCTCGATGCCGGAGATGTCCCAGCCTCGGGCGGCGATCCACCCCAGGTGGGTCTCCAGGACCTGGCCGACGTTCATCCGGCCGGGCACGCCCAGCGGGTTGAGGATGATGTCGACCGGGGTGCCGTCCTCCAGGAACGGCATGTCCTCGACCGGCAGGATCTTGGAGATGACACCCTTGTTGCCGTGCCGGCCGGCCAGCTTGTCACCGTCGGTGATCTTACGCTTCTGGGCCACGTAGACGCGGACCAGCTCGTTGACGCCCGGGGGCAGCTCGTCGCCCTCCTCACGGGAGAACACGCGCACCCCGATGACCTTGCCCTGCTCGCCGTGCGGCACCTTCAGGGAGGTGTCGCGGACCTCGCGGGCCTTCTCACCGAAGATCGCGCGCAGCAGGCGCTCCTCCGGGGTCAGCTCGGTCTCGCCCTTGGGCGTGACCTTGCCGACCAGGATGTCACCGGGCACGACCTCGGCGCCGATGCGGATGATGCCGCGCTCGTCGAGGTCGGCCAGGACCTCCTCGGAGACGTTCGGGATGTCCCGGGTGATCTCCTCGGGGCCCAGCTTGGTGTCGCGGGCGTCGACCTCGTGCTCCTCGATGTGGATCGAGGACAGGACGTCGTCCTGGACCAGGCGCTGGGAGAGGATGATCGCGTCCTCGTAGTTGTGGCCCTCCCACGGCATGAACGCCACGAGCAGGTTCTTGCCCAGGGCCATCTCGCCGTTGTCGGTGCACGGACCGTCGGCGATGACCTGGTTGACCTCGATCCGGTCGCCCTCGGCGACGATCGGCTTCTGGTTGAAGCAGGTGCCCTGGTTGGAGCGCTTGAACTTCGCCACGCGGTACGTCGTCCGCGTGCCGTCGTCGTTCATCACCGTGACGTAGTCGGCGGAGACCTCCTCGACCACGCCGGCCTTCTCCGCGGTGATGACGTCGCCGGCGTCGGTCGCGGCACGGTACTCCATGCCGGTGCCGACCAGCGGCGCCTCGCTCTTGAGCAGCGGCACCGACTGGCGCTGCATGTTGGAGCCCATGAGCGCGCGGTTGGCGTCGTCGTGCTCCAGGAACGGGATCATCGCGGTCGCCACGGACACCATCTGGCGGGCCGAGACGTCCATGTAGTCGACCTCGGTGGCGCGCACCGACTCGAACTCCCCGCCCTTACGGCGGACGAGCACGCGCGACTCCAGGAACGTTCCGTCGGGGCCGACCGGCGTGTTCGCCTGGGCGATGACGTACCGGTCCTCCTCGTCGGCGGTGAGGTACTCGACCTCGTCCGTCACCCGGCCGTCGACGACCTTGCGGTAGGGCGTCTCGACGAAGCCGAAGGAGTTGACCCGGCCGAAGGAGGCCAGCGAGCCGATCAGACCGATGTTCGGCCCTTCCGGCGTCTCGATCGGGCACATGCGGCCGTAGTGCGACGGGTGGACGTCACGGACCTCGAAGCCGGCCCGCTCACGGGACAGACCACCGGGACCCAGCGCGGACAGACGCCGCTTGTGCGTCAGGCCGGCCAGCGGGTTGGTCTGGTCCATGAACTGCGACAGCTGCGAGGTGCCGAAGAACTCCTTGATCGACGCCACGACCGGGCGGATGTTGATCAGGGTCTGCGGCGTGATTGCCTCGACGTCCTGGGTGGTCATCCGCTCGCGGACGACGCGCTCCATACGGGCCAGGCCCAGGCGGACCTGGTTCTGGATGAGCTCGCCCACGGTGCGCAGACGACGGTTGCCGAAGTGGTCGATGTCGTCGGTCTCGACGACGACCTCACCGTTGGCGCCCGGCATCGAGACCTCACCGGCGTGCAGCCGGACGATGTACTCGATCGTGGCGACGATGTCGTCCTCGGTGAGCGTGCCCTGGGTGATGTCGGCGTCGACCCCGAGCTTCTTGTTGATCTTGTACCGGCCGACCTTGGCGAGGTCGTAACGCTTGGGGTTGAAGTACAGGTTCTCCAACAGCGTCTGCGCCGACTCCTTGGTCGGCGGCTCGCCCGGGCGCAGCTTGCGGTAGATGTCGAGCAGGGCGTCGTCCTGGCCGGCCGTGTGGTCCTTCTCCAGGGTCGCGCGCATCGACTCGTACTGCCCGAACCGCTCAAGGATCTGGTCGTTGGTCCACCCGAGCGCCTTCAACAGCACCGTCACGGCCTGCTTGCGCTTGCGGTCGATGCGGACGCCGACGCTGTCACGCTTGTCGATCTCGAACTCGAGCCAGGCGCCCCGGGAGGGGATCACCTTGCATCCGTAGAGGTCCTTGTCAGAGGTCTTGTCGACGCTGCGGTCGAAGTAGACGCCAGGGGACCGCACCAGCTGGGAGACGACGACACGCTCGGTGCCGTTGATGATGAACGTGCCCTTGCCGGTCATGAGCGGGAAGTCGCCCATGAACACGGTCTGGCTCTTGATCTCACCAGTGGTGTTATTGATGAACTCCGCCGTGACGAACATCGGGGCGGAGTAGGTCATGTCCTTGTCTTTGCACTCATCGACAGAGTACTTCGGCGGCTCGAACCGGTGATCACGGAACGACAGGGACATGGTCCCGGAGAAGTCCTCGATGGGACTGATCTCCTCGAAGATCTCTTCGAGGCCCGACTGGGCCGGAACGTCCTTGCGCCCGGCTTGGCGAGCCGCCTCGACCCGCCCTTTCCACTTCTCGTTACCGAGCAACCAGTCGAAGGACTCGGTCTGGAGAGCGAGAAGGTCAGGAACTTCGAGCGGCTCCTGGATCCGTGCGAAAGACACACGACGGGGACCGGCGGGTACGGCGAAGGCGTTGCGCGAGGCTGCCAACAGATGTCCTTCCGAGGGCTCGCGGCGGACTGACTACACGCACGCCAGACGACCATGCAACAGAGCACCAAAAGAAGCGGGTCGTCAAAGGGCAGCGCAAAGGGGCAGTGTAGCCGAACGGCATACACCTGTCCACTCAAGTCTCGCTGCAAGCTCCACGTTGGTCGCAGCATCGCCCGTCAGAGCCGAAACGTCAAGCCCGTGGCTCGACATTTCGGCCGAGAAGCAGCTGAGACGCTGGGAGTTTTCCCACCGGGTGACCTGCGCACACCCAGCAACCAAGCCGATCTTCCGACCTGGTGCGGCTGACGCTCAGTCACACGACGGTTCGAACGCTAGCCGATGTTCGACTGACGATCGAGACTGCCATGGGCGATCTACCCAGGCCCGAACCAGTCCTAAACCAAGGCTTTGCTAACAATTGAATAAAGCGCCACGCCGACTACGGCGGCGGAGGGTTTCCGAGCAGCGTGGACAGCTCGGCGACCAGCCACCGAGAATCTTTCTTGACCATGACGAACCGGGCCCGGTTCTGGCTGACCTGCCGCCGGGGCTCCTTCTCGCCGGGCGGGACCTTCACGGTGTTCATGGTCATGAACAGCAGCACCTCGACCCGCCCGGGGTCGCCCGACACGGCCGACTCCACCCCGGCCCCGGCCACCGTCGCCTGCTGCACCGTCCGCTCCCGCCGCGCCTGCGGGATGATGGTCGCGGCGAGCTCGCGATAGTGCCGGGTGAGATCACCGGTGGTGTATCCGCCCGCCCTTGCGAAATCCTGTTCGATCGTACGATAGTCATACGACAGCATGTCGGAGGCGAGCGCACGGGCAGCGGCGAGCGCCTCCTGCCCCGCCGTCTCGTCCGCGCGCAGCCGGGTCAGGTCCGCGACCATGACCCAGACCACGGCCGTGAGCGCGAGCGTCACGACCGCCAGAACCCCGATCAGCACCTGGGAGACGCGCCTCACAGCACCAGCTCCGCCTTCGACACGAGCCAGGTCTTTGAGACTTTGGTCACTTCCATGTTCCACCGGTGGAAGCGCTCCTGCGGCGCCCTGTCGGTGCCGTCCCACCGGATGACCGCGTCGGCCACCACCATCACCCGGGCCGTGTCGTCCTTCATCGAGACCAGGGCGCAGGCACGCAGGGCACCCGTCTGGACGATCTTGTCCTTGACCGTGTTCTTCCGCAGATCGGCGGCCGTCCTGGTGTACTCGGCCCTGGCGGCCCCCGTGGAGGAGCCGAGGATGCGTTCGAGGTCCGCGTCGATGCTCCTGTGGCCGATCGAGAGCAGGTGCACGGCGTGCGCCCCGGCGGCCCGCAACGCCGCCCGCCGGTCGTCGGCCTCGGCCTGGGCGTCGCGCAACTGGGCGCCGACCCAGAAGGCGGTGGCGGTCAGCACCACGATCAGCACGCCCAGCACCGACCCCAGGGCCCTCAGCGGGCGACGGGGCCGAGCGGCGTGCAATGCCATGCCTTCCCTCCCGTCGCACGATCTCCGTAACCCGGGCCGGTGAGCGGGCCGCCCCGGCCATCCGGCCGGAAGGCTCCCGATCGCCGGATCATAACCCGCCGGATGGATCCATATGAGAGGCTTCGCGCACCTGTTCCCGCACCGTTTCGCACCCGCCCCGGGCGCTGACGGACGCCCGCCACCCGAGCGCGGTCACCGCACCCCGTTGACATGGGCGGCGACGAGCCGGGGATACTCCTCCAGCCAGTTGCGGCCCCGCTCGTCGACGAACGAGTTGGGCGGGGGGATCACCCCGTTGGCGGCCAGCCAGGAGCCCGGCGGGCGCTGCGTCCGGCGCAGGCGGTTGGCACTCGGCATGAGCTGCGGCGGGATCGGGGGCAGGCCACCGGGGTCGTGCCCCATCTGGGCCTCGGCCTCCAGCTCGGAGACGTCCTTCTCCTCCGACATGCCGATCGGGCCGTGCCTGCGCGCGTTGAGGAACTGCCGGACCACCGGCTCGTCGCTGGAGAGCAGCATCTCCCGCGGCCCGAACATCACCAGCTCGCGCCGGAACAGCAGCCCGATGTCGTCGGGCACCGTACGCGCGGTGTTGATGTCGTGGGTGACGATGAGGAACGTCGCCTCGATCTCCGTGTTGAGATCCACGAAGAGCTGGTTCAGGTAAGCCGTGCGGACCGGGTCGAGGCCGGAGTCGGGCTCGTCGACGAGGATGATCTCCGGATCGAGTACCAGCGCCCTGGCCAGGCCCGCCCGCTTGCGCATGCCGCCGGAGATCTCCCCCGGCAGCTTGCCCTCGGCGCCGACCAGGCCGACGAGATCCATCTTCTCCATCACGATCCGGCGGATCTCGGTCTCGCTCTTCTTGGTGTGCTCGCGCAGCGGGAAGGCCACGTTGTCGTAGAGGCTGAGCGAACCGAACAGGGCCCCGTCCTGGAACAGGACGCCGAAGAACCTCCTGAGCTCGTAGAGCTTGTTCTCGCTGCAGTTGGCGAGGTCGTGACCGTCGATCCAGATGTGCCCGCGGTCGGGCCGCAGAAGGCCGACCAGGGTCTTCAGGAAGACGGACTTGCCCGTGCCCGACGGCCCGAGCAGCACCGAGATCTCGCCGGCCGGCAGCGTCAGCGTGACGTCTTCCCAGATGACCTGCCTGCCGAACGACTTCGTCAGACCCTCGACCACGACTTCGACGCCCACGTGCCGCCCTCCAGGACACCGGGGACCGCTCGTCCCGCGGCTTGACGGAGACTTCGCCGACCGAAAGCCCCGCCGGCGGGAACCGGCACGGCCCGCGGATGGAACAACCGTAGCCACGATCACCCGGATCGCACGAGGGTCCAAGGGCTTCCGGCGATCGTTACGCCACGGTTATAAGACATATCGTCCAACAGGTGGCGCGCACGCCCGGCCGGAGACACCCGACCCCGGCCGCGGACCTGCGGAGATCCGACGCGGGAACGCACGCCTGAACGCGGAGACGCGCAGACGCGCAGACGCGCAGACGCGAAGACGCACGCCTGAACGCGAAAAGACAGAGACGCGGAAACGCGGAAACGCGAAGACGTACGACGGAAACGCGGCGGGGAGACGCAGGAAGAGGACGGAAACGCACCATGGAAATGCAAGAAGAGCGGGCCACCGGCACTGGGTGGACCCGCTCTTCCTGGTGAGACGAATTACTTGACGGTGACCGTCGCGCCGGCACCCTCAAGGGCGGCCTTGGCCTTCTCCGCCTGCTCCTTGTTGACCTTGCCGTCGAAGACCGGCTTCGGAGCGCCGTCGACCAGGTCCTTGGCCTCCTTCAGGCCCAGGCTCGTCAGGGCGCGGATCTCCTTGATGACCTGGATCTTCTTGTCACCGGCGGCCTCGAGGATGACGTCGAACTCGTCCTGCTCCTCGACCTCCTCGGCGGCGGCGCCACCGCCGGCGGCGGGGGCGGCGGCCACGGCCACCGGGGCGGCGGCCTTGACGTCGAAGGTCTCCTCGAAGAGCTTCACGAACTCGGAGAGCTCAAGGAGAGTCATCTCCTTGAAAGCGTCGAGCAGCTCGTCGGTGCTGAGCTTCGCCATGATGGTTCCTCCGTTTAACTGCAACTACTACGAAATGGGACCGCGGTTTGCGTTAATCCCCTGGACCGCCTGCGCGGACCTACTCGCCGCCCTCGCGCTTGGCGCGCAGGGCCTCGGCCAGCTGAGCCATGTTGGTGGGCAGCGCGTTGAAGACGGCGGCCGCGTGGCCCTGCTTCGCCTTCAGAGCACCGGCCAGCTTCGCGAGGAGGACCTCGCGGGACTCAAGGTCGGCAAGCTTGGTGATCTCGTCCGGGGTCATCGACTTGCCGTCGACGACACCGCCCTTGATGACCAGGAGGGGATTGGCCTTGGCGAAGTCACGCAGACTCTTGGCAGCCTCGACCACGTCACCGCTGACGAACGCGATCGCAGACGGACCGGCGAGCAGGTCGTTGAGCTGGCTGAATCCGGCCTCAGAGGCCGCGATCTTGGTCAGCGTGTTCTTCACCACGGCGAACTTCGCATTCTCACCGAGAGAGACGCGCAGCTGCTTGAGCTGGGCGACGGTGAGACCGCGGTACTCGGTCAGAACGGCGGCGCTCGAGCCTTCGAAGCTGCTCTTGAGCTCGGCTACAGCCGTTGCCTTTTCTGCCTTCGCCATGGGCCTCCTTCCAGATGTGCCGCCGGCGTAAAGGCCCGTGAAAACGAACAAGCCCCGAGCGCAGGCGCACGGGGCTCACATAAGGAGATCAATCCAAATGAAAACTCACATCACACCTACGCGGGCCGTCCACTGACGTGGATCCTTGGGTCGCCAGGCCATGAGGCATGACGACGACCGGCGGTCTTTGGCGTTGACAGCTTACGCCCTGGCCGGGTGGAAGCCAAATCGAACCGGGAAAAGCGCGGCCGGCCCCGGAGAGGAGCGCGCCCCGAGGCCGGGGCGCATTCGGAAAAGCGCGCCCGGACACCCGGAAGGGCGCCCGGACACCCGGAGAATCACCGCGGAAAGGCGCCCGGGAGAACACGCGCCCCCGGCCGGTCGGCCGGGGGCGCGAGAGCCTCGGGAACATCGGCCCCCGCGACGGAGACCGGCGGACCGGGCGTCAGTTCCCGCCGTGGTTCCCGGCGGGGTGGTCGGGCAGCTCGCCCACCTGGTCCGCGGGCGGGACGGTGATCTCCACGGGCTCGTTGAAGCCCTTGAAGAACGCCGTCAGGTTGAACGTCGTCCCCTGCTCGGCGCCGCTGAGCGTCACCTTGCGGGGCAGACTCTGGGCGTCGGCCCACAGGTCGAACTTCACGTCCTTCGCCTGCGAGAAATGCCCCTGGAGCTTCTCACGCTCGGCCGGGTCGACGAGCTGGGCGGCCTCGGCGACCGGGAAGGTGCCGCTGTAGTGCGTGGTCTCGACACCGCCGACCGTCTCGGTGCCGACGGCCTTGACGTCCTTCGACGCGGTCAGCAGCTTGACGGTGCCCGCCAGGTCGAACTGCCGGGCCTGGTCCATGAACTTCCTGACCTCGGCCTGCCCGGAGGCGTCCAGCTCGCTGAGCGACACCTTGACCCACGGCTTCTCCGTGCCCGTGAACCGGTTGAGGAGCTCCGACTTCACGTAGACCGTCTCACCCGACAGGATGGCCCGCGCGCCGCCCGGCACGTTCTGGCCGCCGAAGGTGATCGTGTCCAGCCGGATGTCGGTCGCCAGCTGAGGCTGGCTCTGGTACAGCACGCTGCCCTGGACCTTGCTCGTGCCCTTCTGCCCACCCGTGGCGTCGAGGACGAGGTCCGCGGAGTAGGAGGTCACCGCTTCGGCCTTCTGCGCGCTCTGCTGCACCGCCTCCGCGGCGGCCAGCTTGACGTTTCCAAGGGACGCGGTGCCCTGCGCACCGCACCCCGCGACCGCGACCAGCGCGGCCGCTCCCACGGCGAGTGCGGGAGCCAATCGGCGCATTCGTCTTCACCCTTTCTTCCCCCGAGGACTTGCCTACGACACTACGCCGCGGCAAGATCCGGCGCGTCCTCCCGGAGAACGAAGAAGGCCTCAACCGAATGGCCATTCGGTTGAGGCCTTCCGCGGAAGACGTCTGTTATCAGACCTCGAGCTCGGCGGTCATCGCCCGCGTCACGTTGGGGTCGACCTGGATGCCGGGGCCCATGGACGTGGAGAAGACGACCTTCTTGAGGTAGCGCCCCTTGGCCGCGGACGGCTTGAGACGGAGCACCTCGTCGAGGGCGGCGGCGTAGTTCTCGATGAGCTGACGCTCACTGAAGGACACCTTGCCGATGATGAAGTGCAGGTTCGCGTGCCGGTCGACACGGAACTCGATCTTGCCGCCCTTGATGTCGGTGACGGCCTTGCCGACGGCCGGGGTCACGGTGCCGGTCTTGGGGTTCGGCATCAGGCCGCGGGGGCCGAGCACGCGGCCCAGACGACCGACCTTGCCCATGAGGTCCGGCGTGGCGACGACGGCGTCGAAGTCGAGGCGGCCCTTGGCGACCTCGTCGATCAGTTCGTCGGCACCGACGATGTCGGCACCCGCGGCGCGGGCCTCCTCGGCGCGGTCACCGGTCGCGAAGACCAGGACCCGGGCGGTCTTACCGGTGCCGTGCGGGAGGTTGACGGTGCCACGGACCATCTGGTCCGCCTTGCGGGGGTCGACACCCAGCCGCAGGGCGACCTCGACGGTGGCGTCGAACTTGGCGACGTTGGTCTCCTTGGCCAGCTTGGCCGCCTGGGCCGGGCTGTACAGGGTCTCGCGGTCGACCTGCGCCGATGCGGCGCGGAATGCCTTGCTGCGCTTCACTTGCTCACTCCTGGATACGAGTGTCCGTGGTAGGGGCCTGCGCGGGCCCTCCCACTTCGACGTTTGGTGGCCGGCGGCGTGGACGCGATCGTCGTCGCACCCGGCGCCCGGCCGGTCGTGCGGGGAACCGGCTAGTCGACGATCGTGATGCCCATCGACCGGGCGGTGCCGGCGATGATCTTCTCGGCCGCCTGCAGGTCGTTGGCGTTGAGGTCCTGCATCTTGGTCTCGGCGATCTGGCGCAGCTGCTCCTTGGTGAGCTTGCCGACCTTGTCCTTCTGCGGGACGGGCGAGCCCTTGGCCACGCCGGCAGCCTTCTTGATCAGCTCAGGCGCCGGGGGCGTCTTCGTGACGAAGGTGAAGCTGCGGTCCTCGAAGATGGTGATCTCAACGGGGATGATGTTGCCGGCCTGGGACTCGGTCGCAGCGTTGTACTGCTTGACGAAGTCCATGATGTTGACGCCGTGCGGACCGAGGGCGGTACCGACCGGCGGGGCGGGCGTGGCCTTGCCGGCGGGCAGTTGGACCTTGACCAGCGCGGCGATTTTCTTCTTGGGAGGCATGGTTCTCTCCGGGTCCTTCTCTTCTCAACGACGTTCCAAATCCCCGCGCAGGCGGGGCCCGCCGCAGCCGTACCTTGACCAGCGCGGCAACTTTGGAACCATCCCCGCGACCGCGGGGCAGACTAACGAAGTCTACGCGACCGGCTCAGATCTTCGAGACCTGGTTGAACGAGAGCTCGACCGGGGTCTCGCGACCGAAGATCGACACGAGCACCTTGAGCTTCTGCGACTCGGCGCTGATCTCGCTGACCGTGGCAGGCAGCGTGGCGAACGGGCCGTCCATGACCGTGACGGACTCGCCGACCTCGAAGTCGACCGTCGCCGTGGAGGTCTTGGCCGTCGTCTTCTTGACCTCTTCGGTGGGCTCGGGCGCGAGCAGCTTGGCGACCTCGTCGATGCTCAGCGGGCTCGGCTTGTTGGACAGGCCGACGAAACCGGTCACACCGGGCGTGTTGCGGACCGCGGACCAGGACTCGTCGGTGAGCTCCATCCGGACCAGCACGTAGCCGGGCAGCACACGCTCCTTGACCAGCTGGCGCTTGCCGCTCTTGATCTCGGTCACGTGGTGGACGGGCACCTCGACCTGGAAGATGTAGTCCTCCATGTTGAGGGACTGCGTGCGGGTCTCGATGTTGGACTTCACGCGGTTCTCGTAACCGGCGTAGGAGTGGATGACGTACCACTCGCCGTACAGACCGCGCAGCTCCCGCTTGAACTCCTCGACCGGGTCGACGTCGGGAAGGACGTCACCGTCCTCGTCGACGGCGCCGGCCGGGGCCGGAGCGGCCTCGGTTTCGACGTCGGTGTCGTCGGTCTCGGCCTCGACGTCGTACTCCTCGGACTCGTCAGACGAATCCTCGGTGACGCCGACGGCCTTCTCCAGCTCGTCCTCGCGCTCTTCGCGGGACTCGCCGGCCGACTGTGAAGACTCGGACACGGTGGCTCTTTCTCTTTCCGTCGATGGCTGATGGAGGTGTCGCGGAGCGACCCGCCTGCCGGACGCCGGCTCAGGCTCCGCCGAAGATTCTCAGCACACCCTCGGTGAACAACGCGTCCAGAGCCGACACGATTCCGACCAGGATCAGCACGAAGACCAGGACGATGATGGTGTAGGAGACGAGTTCCTTGCGCTTGGGCCAGATGACCTTACGCAGTTCGGCGACAACCTGCCGGTAAAAGAGCGCGGGAGAAGTACGCTTCTTCTCGCCGCTCGGCTTGTCTGCGGTTTCGCCGCGCGTGTCGATCGCCACAGTCCTCACCTGAATCTGTCGAATCCAACGCATCCAGCGGCGCGCTGGACGCCTGATGCGCGGACCGCTCCTCGCAGGGCAGGAGGGACTCGAACCCCCAACCGCCGGTTTTGGAGACCGGTGCGCTACCAATTGCGCTACTGCCCTAGGACATGAACCACCATACATCGGTTGGGCCGATGTTTGGTTGCGGCTCACGGTCTTGCCCGCCGGTTCACGCGTCGTCGGGAAGACAATGCCGGAGTCTACGTGGGAATGGCCGCCGCGTCGAACTGGATAGTGATCACCCAGCTCAGCGGGTTTTCCGGATTCCGGTACGGTCCGCCGGGGACCGGCCGACGGCGGGTGCGAGGCGGAGTCCGCGGCACGGGTCTGTAACCATGGAGGCATGACCCGTCCTCGCATCTCAGCGCGCATCTCCGCGATCTCCGAGTCCGCCACGCTCGCCGTGGACGCCAAGGCCAAGGCGATGAAGGCGGCGGGCCGCCCGGTCATCGGCTTCGGCGCGGGCGAGCCGGACTTCCCGACCCCCGGCTACATCGTCGAGGCCGCCGTCGAGGCGTGCCGGAACCCCAGGTTCCACAAGTACACGCCGGCCGGCGGTCTCCCCGAGCTGAAGCAGGCCATCGCCGACAAGACGCTCCGCGACTCCGGCTACCGGGTCGACGCGTCCCAGGTGCTGGTGACCAACGGCGGCAAGCAGGCCGTCTACGAGGCGTTCGCCACGCTGCTCGACCCGGGTGACGAGGTGCTGGTCGTCGCGCCGTACTGGACGACCTACCCTGAGGCGATCAAGCTCGCCGGTGGCGTGCAGGTCGACGTGGTGACCGACGAGACCACCGGCTACCTGGCGAGCGTGGAGCAGCTGGAGGCGGCGCGCACCGAGCGTACGAAGGTCCTGCTGTTCGTCTCGCCGTCCAACCCGACCGGAGCGGTCTACAGCCCCGAGCAGGTCGAGGCGATCGGCCGCTGGGCCGCCGAGCACGAGCTGTGGGTCGTCACGGACGAGATCTACGAGCACCTCACGTACGGTGGCGCGACGTTCGCGAGCATCGCCACCGCGGTCCCCGAGCTGGGCGACAAGGTCGTGGTCCTGAACGGTGTCGCCAAGACCTACGCGATGACCGGCTGGCGGGTGGGCTGGCTGATCGGCCCCAAGGACGTCGTCAAGGCCGCGACCAACCTGCAGTCGCACGCCACCTCCAACGTCTCCAACGTGGCCCAGGCGGCCGCCCTGGCCGCCGTCAGCGGCGACCTGTCCGCCGTGGCCGAGATGCGCGCGGCGTTCGACCGCCGCCGCCAGACCATGGTCCGGATGCTCAACGAGATCCCGGGCGTGGTCTGCCCCGAGCCGCTGGGCGCCTTCTACGCCTACCCGTCGGTCAAGGAGCTGCTGGGCAAGGAGGTCGGGGGCCGGCGTCCGCAGACCTCGGGGGAGCTCGCCGAGATCATCCTTGAGGAGGCCGAGGTCGCGGTCGTCCCGGGTGAGGCTTTCGGCACCCCGGGTTACTTCCGCCTGTCCTACGCGCTCGGCGACGAGGACCTCGTCGAGGGCGTGAGCCGTCTCGCCAAGTTCCTCGGCGAGATCCGCTAGGCGTGTCGCGAGGGCGGGTCCGGCCCCCACGGCCGGGCCCGCCCTCGTGTGCCCGCGCGCTCAGTCTCCCAGGGCGTAGGCCACGGCGGCCTCGATGTGGGAGGCGGCGCCCTCCTCGTAGGCCCGGGTGTAGGCGGCCTCGCCGATCAGCTCCGTGGCGCGGACCGCGGCGATCTGACGGGGCTCGGTGCTCGTGAGGGCGCCGGGGCCGGGCAGCCCGAAGGCGATCCAGATGCGCTGGGCGGCGCCCAGGAGCCAGGCCGCGCGGTACCCGTCGCCCGCGGAGGCGGCGATCCGCGCGAGCTGGTCGATGGCCAGGGCGCTGCCGACCATGTCGCGCAGCCGCCATTTGACCTCCAGCGCCTCCCTGGCCGCCGCTGAGGCCTCCGCGACCTCCCCCCGGCCGAAGAGGGCCAGGGAGAGGATGTAGTCACCCAGGGCGCGATGGGAGAGCTCTCCGCGGGCCTCGCAGCGCAGGCGCGTCTCCCGCAGGATCTCCACGGCCTCGTCGAGGTCACCCCCGAACGCGGCGGCCATGGCGAGGACGAGGGGGACGGAGAGCGGCGCCGGGGAGTCCGGGGGGCCGGCCTCGCGGAACCTGGCGGCCGCGCGGAGGGCGTAGGATCGCGCCGCGTCGGGGTCCGCGGTGAGCAGGCGGTGGCCGGCGAGGCGGATGTAGGCGTTGGCTTCGGCGTCGGCGTCGCCGTAGTGCTGGGCGCTCTCGACGCTCTCCTCGGCCCGGCTGCGCGCCAGCGTCATGTCGCCCTGGATGAGCGCGAGGTGCGCGGCCACCCACAGGGGCCTGGACCTGGCGGGGTCGGGGGCGCCGACGGTGGCCAGGGCGCGGTCGACGTAGTAGCGGCCCTCGCGGACGAGGCCCAGGTAGCACCAGAGCACCCACAGCGCCCCGCTCAGTTCCAGGGCGGCGCGGTGGTCGCCCGCGGCGAGGCAGCGGTCGAGCGCCGTGCGGATGTTGGGCAGTTCCCGGTGGGCCCAGCAGGCCCATTCGAGCTGGCGCGGGCCGTACCACTCGGTGCCCATCCGCAGGGCGGTGGACAGGTAGTGGTCACGGTGACGGCGGACCATCAGCTCGCCCTCGCCCAGTTCGCCGAGCCAGTCGCGCCCGTACTCCCTGATGGTGTCGAGGAGGCGGTACTGGTCGCCGACCCGGGCGACGACGGATTTGGCGACGAGGGAGGCGAGCACGTCCGGCACGTCGGGCAGGCGCTCGTCCTCGCAGACTCCGCGGGCCGACTCCGCGTCGAAGGCGCCGGGGAAGACCGACAGGCGTGCCCAGAGCAGGCGCTCGGCGGGTGTGCACAGCTCGTGGCTCCAGCCGGCGGTGGTGCGCAGCGTGTGGTGGCGGACGGGCAGGCCGTCGCCGTCGGCCAGGAGCTTGAAACGGTCGTCGAGCTGGTCGGCGAGCTGGGTCGCCGACAGGCCGCGCATGTGGCTGGCCGCCAGCTCGATGGCGAGCGGCACGCCGTCGAGCCTGCGGCAGAGCCGGGCGATGGCCATCATGGCCCGCTCGTCGGTGCGGACTCCGGGGGCGACGGCTCTCGCCCGGTCGAGGAACAGGCTTATCGCGTCGTACTCGGCGAGGTCGGCGGCCTCGGGCGGTGGGACCGGGAACGGTTCGACAACCTTGACGATCTCCAGTGGCAGGCCGAGCTCCTGGCGGCTGGTGACGATGATGTGCACGTCGGGTGCGCCGGTCAGGATGGCGACCGCCAGTTCCGCGCAGGGGCCGACCAGGTGCTCGCAGGTGTCGAGGACGAGGAGCAGCCGCCGGTCGGCGAGGAAGGCGGTGAGCGACTCCATGACCGGGCGCTCGGCCTGCACGGGGAGGCCGAGGAGCCCGGCGACGGCGCCGGCCAGCAGGTCGCCGTTCATCTCCGATGACAGTTCGGCCACCCAGACGCCGTCGGGGTAGTCGTCCCGGATGCTCTGCGCAGCCTTCAGGGCCAGCCTCGTCTTGCCGACGCCTCCGGCGCCGTGCAGGGTGAGCAGGCGCGTCCGGGTGAGCAGCTTCGCGATCTCGTCGAGCTCGGCGGTGCGGCCGACGAAGGTGTTCATCTCGACCGGCAGGTTGCCGCACTGTGTCAAGAAAAGGCTCCCTGGAGTGCGTGTTCCACGGCGGTGCGCAGGCTGGTCGAGCTTCCCTCCGCCGTCAGCCTCTCGAACGTGCTCCTGCCCATGCGCCCGCGTAACCGCAGTTCGATGACGCGCAGCATGCTCGTGACGATGGGCGATCGGCTGGGCGGGACCTCGGCGCTCTCCCAGGCCGCCTGCGACGCCCCGAAGAGGGTCGCGGCGAAGGCGTCGTCCGAGCAGGACTCCGCGATGACGACGAACACCTCCAGCGCCTCCATCAGCGAGATGGTGTCGCCGAACAGACGCGCGCCGCGTAGGGAGCCGCGGGCCGCCGCCACGGCGGAGGCGGTGTTGCCGAGCAGGAGTTCCGCCTGGGCCAGCAGCAGGTCCAGGCGGATGAGGGTCCAGTAGTCGCCGCAGGATTCGCAGAGCTCGCGCCCCTCACGCAGGACGGAGACGGCCTGGTTGTGGTGGCCGGCGAGCATCATGGCGGTGGCGACGACGGTGTAGGTGGGCAGGAAGCCGGGGAAGACGTTGCCGGTGGAGCGGTGGCGCACGCGGGCGTGTTTGATGAGCCGCAGCGCCTCGCCCACGTCGCCCCTGACGACGGCCAGGTGGGCCTGGAACTGGCTGACGTAGGCCGTGGCGTAGCCGTCGGAGTCTTCGGCGGCGCACTCGGTCAGGATGCGCTCGGCGCGTTCGAGGTCGCCGCGCTGGATGGAGACCCAGGCGTGCACCCACAGTGCCTTGACCCGCTCGGGGCTGACGGTGTGGTCGAGGTCCAGGCCGCGCTGGAGGAGGTCGTCGCCGGGGGCCTGCATGCCGCAGCACGCCCATAGGAACCACAGGTTGCCGACGAGGTCGAGGCCCTTGCGGTATTCCTCGGGGCGGGAGTAGCAGTATTCGATGGCGCCGCGCATGTTGCCGCATTCGAGGACCAGCCTGCGGTACCACTCCAGCTGGCGGCCCTGCCAGCTCATCTCGGCGCGGGCCGACAGGGCGAGGAAGTGGTCGCGGTGGCGGCGGCGGACCTCGTCGGTCTCGCCGAGCCGGTCGAGCCAGACCAGGCCGAACTCGCGGACGGTGTTCAGCAGGCGGTAGCGGACCCCGCCCTCGCCTTCCTCGCGGGCCAGGATGGATCTGTCGAGCAGGCCGAGCAGCCCGTCGAGGACCTGCCCGGAGGTGAGCGCGCCGCCCGCGCAGACCTCCTCGGCGGCTTCGAGGTCGAAGGTGCCGGAGAAGACGGACGCCCGCGCCCAGAGCAGGCGCTCGGCGGGCGTGCACAGCTCGTGGCTCCAGCCGAGGGCCACCCGCATGGAGCCGTGCCGTCGCGGGCCGGACGCGCGCCCGGGGGTGACGCCCGCGGCGAGCCCGATCGCCAGGGGCAGGTTGTCGAGGCGCCGGCACAGCTCGGCCGGGTCGCCGTCGCCGGGCTCGTCGTGGGTGAGCGTCATGAGCAGCCGGACGGCCTCGTCGTCGGGCAGGCCGCCGATCGGGTAGAGGTGCTCGCCCGGCAGGCCCAGCCGCTGCCGGCTGGTGGTCAGCACCCGCAGTTCCTCGACCGAGCGCAGCAGCAGGCCGACCAGGATGCCCGCCGCGCCGACGACCCGGTCGCAGGTGTCGAGGACGATCAGGCTGCGGCGCGGGACGAGCACGTCGATCAGGGATCGCAGCGTGGCCACGCCCGGCCGCTCGGGGGCACCGATCGCGCGGGCGAGCATCTCGGTCAGTGCCCCGACGTCGGCGGGGGCGTCGGCCAGTTCGACGACGTGGACGCCGCCGGGGAAGGCCGGTTCGAGCGCGGCGGCCAGGCGCAGGGCGATGCTGGTCTTGCCGGCCCCGGCCGGGCCGGTCAGCGTGACGTGACGGACCCTTTCGAGCAGCGCTGAGACGTCGGCGAGCTCTGTCTCCCTGCCGACGAAGACGTCCGCTTTCATGGCAGCCCCAGCGTCGTCCTGACAACGTGTGCATCTACGGTCGCACGGAGGAACGGTCGCCTGAAACCCCGTTGCTCAGATTTCCTCGGTATGACGGGCGATGCGGGCGCGGGCGAGCGCCCCACGGCCGGAGACGCTCGCCCGGTTTGCAACCCAGAATCCGATATATCGATAAATAGTGTGGAGTGTCATGGCCTCGCGGCGCGCGCCGTGGCGCCCGCACCCGCGTCACTTCGCGGGGACGACACCCTCAGCGATCTTTCTCAGCTCGGCCGGGGCCTCCCCGCCGAGCTCCCCGGCGTAGTCGGGGCTCATCATGACCTCCACGGCGAGGCCCTTGCCCACGGCCCAGACGAGCGTGGGTGTGCCGCTCTCCTCGATCGTGCCGACGGCCTCGCCGGCGTTCACCAGGTAGGCGGTCCGGCCGCCGACCTTGATCGGTTCGGCGCCCTGCCCGCGGTAGCCCTTCATCCGCTCGGTCACCGCGACGGCGGCGTCGCCCCGGTAGACCACCGCCTGCACGCTGTAGTGCCCGGCGGGCAGGTCCGGCTTCTTCCAGGACGTGGAGTAGCTGGCCACGCCGAAGCCGTTCTTGACCGACCACTCGCCCCATACCAGGCCGCCGGGCAGGTAGGTGAACTCGACGCCGCCGAACTCGCGTCCGTCCCCGAGGTCGCCGAGGTCCTGCGGCATGGAGACCTTCTCCGGCCCCGCCTCCGGCGAGGACGTCGCCGCGGGCCTGGCGACCGCGAACAGCTCCACCGCGGACCCCTTCGGGACGGCCTGCCCCGCGGCGGGGATCTGCTCGACCACCAGGTCGTCGTCGTCCGGCTCGGGCAACGGGCTGCTTCCGCCCGGGGCCCCGTTGCCGACCGTCACCGTGAGGCCCACCCCGGCGAGGGCCGCTCTGGCCTCGGCCACGGACTTCTTCCCGACGTCCGGCACCTTCACCTGCTCCACGACGCCGGCCCTGGCCTCGCCGCCCGCCGGGGCCGCCGGGCCGCCCGCGGCGGGCGGCGGACCCGCGTTCAACGCCAGGTACGCCGGGACCGCGCCGGCGACGGCCGCGGTGGCCAGGGCGGCGCCCGCCACGCGGAACCGGAGCCGCCGGGCGCGGTGGCGGCGGCGGATCGCCGTACCCATCAGGGAGGAGGCGCGTACGCCCGCGACGTGCCCCCGCATCGCCTCGGACAGCTCCTGCTCAAGACTCATCCCAACGCCCCTTCCAGCGTGCCCATCCGCTCGCGAATCCTGGCCAGCCCCCGTGCGGCCTGGCTCTTCACGGTCCCCGCCGAGCAGCCCATGAGCGCGGCGGTCTCGGTCTCCGACAGGTCCTCCCAGTACCGCAGCACCAGCACCGCGCGCATCCGCGCGGGCAGCCGGCGCAGCTCCACCAGCAGCGCGTCCCGCAGCTCCATGTCGGGCCCGTCGACCGGGGTCTCCGGGAGCCGGGCGAAGGTGATCTCCCGGATCACCTTCCGGCGCCGGGAGAGGCTGATCGCGGCGTTGACCACGATCCTGCGGGCGTAGGACTCGGGGTTGTCGTGCCGGATCCGGCTCCAGTGCCGGTAGACCTTCTCCAGCGCGCCCTGCACCAGGTCCTCGGCGTCGTGCGGTGACGCGCCGCAGACCAGGGTCGCGGTGCGCAGCAGCGCCGTACTGCGTGCGGCCAGGAACTCGTCGAAGGCCGCCTCGTCTTCTTCCGTCATCAGCGAGGTCCCCTTTCGCCCTCCCCAACGCGCGAACGGACCGCCAGGTTGAGACCAAAAATCACCACCCGGTCCCGGCGGTACGGCACCATGTTGAAATGCCACGTCCCCTCACCGAACTGCCCAAGGCCCATCTGCACCTGCACTTCACCGGCTCGATGCGGCACTCGACCCTGGTCGAGCTCGCCCGCGAGCAGGGCCTGCACCTTCCCGACGCGCTGGAGGAGGACTGGCCTCCCCGGCTGCGTGCGACCGACGAGCGCGGCTGGTTCCGTTTCCAGCGGCTGTACGACATCGCGCGGTCCGTCCTGCAGCGGGAGAGCGACGTCTACCGGCTGCTGCGCGAGGCCGCCGAGGACGAGGCCGCCGAGGGGTCGGGCTGGCTGGAGATCCAGATCGACCCGTCCGGGTACGCGTCCAGGTTCGGCGGGCTCACCTCGACCATGGAGCTGATGCTGGACGCGGCGCGCCGGGCGGCCGAGCACGCGGGGATAGGGATCGCGGTCGTGGTGGCTGCCAACCGGACCCGGCACCCCCTCGACGCCAAGACGCTCGCCCGCCTCGCCATCCACCACATGGACCAGGGCGTGGTCGGCTTCGGGCTCTCCAACGACGAGCGCCGTGGCCGGGCCCGCGACTTCGACGGCGCCTTCCGGCTGGCCAAGCGTGCGGGGCTGCTGGCCGTACCGCACGGCGGGGAGCTGATGGGCGCGGTGAGCGTGGCGGAGTGCGTCGACATGCTGGGCGCCGACCGGCTGGGACACGGCGTGCGGGCGGCCGAGTCGCCGAAGCTGATGGAGCGCCTCGCGGCGCGCGGCATCACCTGCGAGGTATGCCCGACCTCCAACGTCGGGCTGGGCGTGGCCGAGCGGGCCGAGGACGTGCCGCTGCGGCGGCTGTTCGAGGCGGGGGTGCCGATCGCGCTGGGCGCGGACGACCCGCTGCTGTTCGGGGCCCGGCTGCTGCCCCAGTACGAGCTGGCCAGGGAGGTGTACGGGTTCTCCGACGCGGAGCTGGCCGAGCTGGCCCGGCAGTCGGTGCGGGCCTCGGCGGCCCCGGAGGCGGTGCGCAAGGACCTGCTGCGGGGCATCGACGACTGGCTGGCATCGGCGGACTGAGCGGCTGACGGTACCCGAGAACCCGCCACGGGACATCGACGACCAGCCGACATCAACGGACCGAGCGGCTCCGGGCGCGGGCGGAGCCGGTGTCGCCTCTGTCGCCTCTCGTGTCGCCTCTTTCCGCCTGTGTGACCCGCCGGGCGTCCCGCCCGTGGCGGTCGCGGGCCGGCGGGAGCGGTGCCCGGGCGGCTCAGGCGAGGGCGTACGCGATCGCGGAGTCCAGGTCGTCGTAGCCCTCGGCGAAGGCCGCGTCATAGGCCTCGTCACCGAGCAGCTGCCGCGCGGTGCGCTCGGCCACGCTCCCCGGCTCGGACATGCCTCGCGAATCGGACCTGCGTAGCCCGAAGGTCGTCCGCAGCCGCGCCACCGCGCCCTGGAGCCGGGCCGTGCGGTGCCCGTCGCCCCCGACCGCGGCGATCACCGCGAGCTGGTCGAGGGCCAGCACCACACCGGCGGCGTCGCGGAAGCGCCACTTGGCGTCCAGCGACTCCCGCGCGGCCTCGGCCGCCTCGGCCACCCGGTCCAGTCCGAGCCGGGCGATGGACAGCACGTAGTCGCCGCAGGCGCGGACCCAGCGCTCGCCGCGGGCGTCGCAGAGCCGCCGCGCCTCCTCCAGCGCGGCGACGGCCCTGGCGAACTCGCCGCGCCAGGTGTGCGCCGTGGCGACGGTCACCAGGGCGAGCGGCTCGTCGACGGTGTCGGCCCGGCCCCGGCGGAAGTACTCGCGTACGAGTTCGACGGCGGGCCCGACCTCGCCGAGGTCTCCGACGAGCAGTGAGCGGCAGGCGAGCAGGAGCTGGGCGTGCCCGGCCGTCGTGTAGTCGCCCCGGTCGAGTGCCGCGGACAGCGCCGCCTCGGCCCGGCGGCGGCCGAGCTCCAGTTCGCCCCGGGCGACGGCCACGCAGCCGTCGGCCCACAGCAGCCTCGGCAACCCGGGGTCGGCGGCGGGCGCGGCCTCGATCGACCGCGCCATGTAGTGGCGGCCCTCGTTGAGCCGGCCCAGGCAGGACCAGAGGATCCAGAGCCTCCCGGAGAGCTCGACGCAGGCCGGGGAGGCCGGGGAGCCCGAGTCGAGGGCGAGGCGGAGGTCGGCGGCGGCGGCGTCGAGGCGGGCCGCCCATTCCTCCTGCCGGGGGCCGTACCAGTCCGCGTCGGCCCGGCGTGCCAGGTCCAGGTAGTGGTGGCGGTGCCGCCGGACCAGCCTGTCCTCGTCGCCGAGGCGGGCGAGCCGCTCCCGGCCGTACTCACGGATCGCGTCGGGTTGCCGGTAGCCGCCGGGCACCCGGGCGAGCAGCGACGTGGCGGCCAGACCCGCCAGCGGCTCCGACGCGTCGGGCAGGTGCTCGTCCTCGCAGACCCGCCGGACCGCCTCGGTGTCGAAGGTCCCCGCGAAGACCGACAGCCGGGCCCACAGCAGGCGCTCCGCGGGGGTGCACAGCTCGTGGCAGCAGTCGATCGCGGTGCGCAGGGTCCGCTGCGCGGCCGGCGCGGGGCCGGCGGGCAGGGCCGCGAAACGCTCCTCCAGGTGATCGGCGAGCCGCGGCGCCGGCAGCGCCCGCAGCCGCCCCGCGGCCAGCTCGACGGCCAGGGGGACGCCGTCCAGCCTGCGGCAGATCCGCACCGCGGCCGCCAGGTCCGTTCCGGTGACCCGGCGGCCGGGCACCGTGTCCGCGGCCCGGTCGAGGAAGAGACGGAGCGCGTCGTTCGTCCGCCGCTCCTCCGCTCCGGGGCCGGGCACGGGGAACGGCTCGATGGGTACGGGCACCTCCCGGGGCAGTCCGAGCGCCTGGCGGGAGGTCGCGATGACACGTACGCGGGGTGCCGCGTCCAGGATCTCGGTGACGAGCCCGCGGCAGGCGTCCGTCAGGTGCTCGCAGGCGTCGAGGACCAGCAGCAGGTTCTTGTCCGCGAGGAACTCGACGAGCATCCCGGTCCGCGGCCGGGGCGGCTGCTCACGAAGCCCGAGAACCGCCGCGACGGTGTGGGCGAGCAGGTCGCCGTCGCGCCGGCCGGCCGGCTCCACCAGCCACGTGCCGTCCGCGTAGGAGTCGTGGGACTCCTCCGCGACTTTGACCGCGATCCGCGACTTGCCGACGCCCCCGGCGCCGGTGATCGTGATCAGGGGTGTGTCGGACAGGAGCTTCAGCAGCCGCCGTACCTCGATCTCGCGGCCGATGAAGCTGCTCGTCTCCGCGGGCAGGTTCCCGCGCCACCATGGGGTCCGTTCCATCGGTTCGCGCTCCTTTTCCACTCAGGAGGAATCGCACCGCCTCCGGGTCACGAACCGGCCGGATCACCCTTCCCCGGTGGGGTTTCCTTCTCCCCCGGGTGCAAATCTCACCGCCGTGTCGAGGGCGAACTTCCTCCCCCGCGCCGCGAATGCCGGGAATCGGGGTTTTTGGCATCCGGCGCGGCGGAGCCGTCGATCGGGTGTGCCCGCTACGGGTGGTCGGATCCGCCCGTGTCCCGGCTCCGGGACACCACCGCGTCCGGCTCCATGACCAGTCCCTCGGCGAAGGCGATCTCGTAGCGGGCATCCCCGATCAGCGCCCTGGCCGTGTTCTCGGTGCGCTCGCGGGGCACGGCGAGCCCACGCGAGCCGTCGCCGGACAGCCCGAGGGAGGTCCACATCCGATGGGCCGCGCCGAGCAGGCAGGCCGCCCGCCATCCCTCGCCCCGGGCCGCGGCGGCCGCGGCGAGCTGGTCGATCGCCGCGGCGCTGCCGATCGGATCGCCCAGGCGGCACTTCAGGTCGAGCGCCGCGCGCGCGTAGACCTCCGCCGCGTCGGCGTCGCCGCGGCCGAGCTCGACCACCGATCGCGCCTGGTCCCCGTGGGACCGCGCCCACAGCTCACCGTGCTCGGCGCAGCGCGCCCACTGCCGGGTGAGCACCTCCACGGCCGTGCCGGCCTCGCCGCGGGCGTCGAGCACTCTGGCCATCGTCACCTCGGCGACGGGCAACCCGATGTGGATGTGGACGGCCTGGGCGAACAACTCGGCCGCCTCGGCGGCCAGGCGCACGGCCTCGTCGAGGTCGCCCTCGGCGAGAGCGGCCGCCGCGGCGCACTGCCGGGCGCATCCCGCGGCGGCGAGGTCGCCGTCGGCCGTCGCGGCGGCGTAGGCCTGGCCGGAGCGTCGCCGGGCCGCGGCGGTGTCCCCCGCGGTGAGCGCGGTCCACGCGCTCACCCACAGGGCCTTGGTCCGCGCCGGACTGGGCCGGGTGTGCCGGTCGAGTGCCCGCTCCAGGTACCGGCGTCCCCGCCGCACCTGGCCGAGGCAGCACCAGGCGAACCAGAGCGCGGTCACCAGCTCGAACCCGTCGTCGTGGTCCAGGGCCGCCATCAGGTTCGGCAGCTCGCGGTGCACCCAGTCGGCCCAGCGCGCCTGGCCCGGGCCGTACCACTCGGCGTCCGCGCGGCGAGCCTGGACCAGGTAGTGGTCGCGGTGACGGCGCAGGAAGGTCTCCTCCTCGCCGAGCCATCGCAGCCACTGCCGGCCGTAGTCGCGGACCGTGGCGAGCATCCGGTAGCGCGACCCGTCGGCGATCAGTATCGACCGGTTCACCAGGCGCGCCAGCGGCAGCCGCGTGAGCCCCGCGTCGGCGCACACCGCCCGCGCGTCGGCGGCGTCGAACCAGCCCGCGAAGACCGACAACCGCGCCCACAGCAGGCGCTCGGCGGGCGTGCACAGCTCATGGCTCCAGCCGACGGCGGTGCGCATGGTCTGGTGGCGCCGGAACGGGGTGCGGCTGCCGCCGACGAGCAGCGCGAAACGGTCGTCGAGCCGCTCGGCGAGCTGCTGCAGGGAGAGTGCGCGCAGCCGCCGCGCGGCGAGCTCGATGGCCAGCGGGATGCCGTCCAGCAAACGGCAGACGTGGCCGACCTCCTCCGGATCGAGGACCAGGCCGGGGACCAGCGCGTGGACCCGCTCGGTGAACAGGCGCACGGCGTCCGTCCCGGCGGCGCCGGACTCGGGCACCGCCAGCGGCTCGATCGGGAAACACCGCTCACCGGGCAGCCCGAGTGGCTCGCGGCTGGTGGCGAGCACCCGCACGTGCGGGGCGCCGGGCAGGACACGACGCAGCAGCACGGCGCAGGCGTCGACCAGGTGATCGCAGGTGTCGAGGACCAGCATCAGGTGCTTGTCGGCGAGATACTCGGCCAGCACCTCGTCCTGGGGGCGCACCGCCTGCTCGCGCAGGCCGAGCACCGCGGCGACGGCGTGGCCGACCAGGTCGCCGTTCTGCTCGGCGGAGAGCTCGACCACCCACACCCCGTCGGCGAAGGAGCCGCGCAGGCGGGCGGCCGTACGCAGGGCCAGCCTGGTCTTGCCGACCCCGGCGACCCCGGTGAGGGTCACCAGCGGTGACCCTCCGACCAGGACCGCGATCTCGTCGAGCTCCCGTCGCCGGCCGATGAGGCTGCTCGTCTCCGCGGGGACGTTGCCCCGGCGCGTGCGCGTCTCCGCCACCGATCCCCCCGCAGCTTCGCGTGAGGGGGCAAGCCAATCACGGAAGCGGCGGCGGGCCGGGCGGGCCGGAGCGCCGCCGGTGGTGAAATTTTCTACCCGAGCGCATATTTCACAGTGAAGTCCAGGTCACAGGCCTGGCCCTCGGTGAAATGGGTGTCGAATCCTGCACCGCCGAGGATCTTCACGGTCTGTGTGACGGCGCGTTCCCGGACCCTGGTGAAGATCGGCGAGCCGAGCTGCGGCAGTCCCGTGCGGTCCCACATGGTCTGGGCCGCGCCCAGCAGCCGGGCGGCCTTCGCGGCTGAGCCGCCGGGCGCGGCCGCCGTCGCCCACGCGATCAGCTCGATCGAGACGACCGTCATGAGCGGGTCGTCGAAGAGCCGCGCCCCGCGCAGCGCCGCCCCGGCGTGGTCGAAGACACCGGCGGTGCGGCCCATGGCCTGCTCCGTCAGGGCGAAGACGTACTCCACCTGGGCGCGGCTCCACTGCTCGCCGTGGGCGTCGCAGAGCGCCCGGGCCTCGGTCAGCGTCCGCACGCTCTCCTCGGTCCTGCGCGCGGCCAGCAGGCCCAGTGCCAGCAGCATGTGGCAGGGCAGCAGCCCGGACAGCACGTCGCCCCCGGCCGCGTGCCGGGCCGCGGCCTCACGCAGCAGCTCCACCGCCCGGCCGAGGTCGCGGCGCATCAGGGCGACGAGTCCCTCGATCTGGAGGATGTGGCCGCCCGCGCTCCCCTCGGCGTCCTCGGCGCGGCACCGGGCGAGCAGCTCCAGGGCGGCGTCGGTCTCGTCCTGGATCGCGGCCACCCAGGCGCAGACCCACAGCGCCCTCGTCCGCTCCGGGCAGGGCCCGGCGTGCAGCGCGAGGGCGCCCTCCAGGTAGTGGCGGCCCTCGCGCTGCATACCGCAGCAGATCCACAGGAACCACAGGGAACCCGCCAGGTCCAGGCCCACCCGGGACCACTCGGGGTCGGCCAGGCACAGCTCCAGCGCCTTGCGGAAGTTGCTCCGCTCGGCGCGCATCCGCGCGTACCACTCCACCTGGCGGCCGGGCCACTCCACCGCGCAGCGCTTGGCCAGCCGGAGGTAGTGGTCGCGATGGCGGGCCCGGCCCCGGTCGGCCTCGCCGAGCCGGCGCAGCCACTCGGCCCCGAACTCCCTGACCGTGTCGAGCATGCGCAGCCGGACGCCGGTCGCGAGCTCCTCGCGCTGCACCAGCGACTTGTCGACCAGCCCGGTCAACGCCTCCAGCACCGTTCCCGCCCCGAGCGGCCCGCCCGCGCACACCTGCTCGGCGGCCTCCAGGTCGAACCCCGAGGCGAACACCGACAGCCGCGCCCACAGCAGTCGCTCGGCGGGCGTGCACAGCTCGTGGCTCCAGCCCATCGCCGCGCGCAACGACCCGTGCCGCACCGGTCCGCCCACCCCGGTCAGCAGCCGGTAGCGGTCGTCGAGCTGCCGGGTGAGCTGCCCGACCGACCAGGTGCGCAGCTGGACGGCCGCCATCTCGATCGCCAGCGGGATGCGTTCGAGCCGCTCGCAGAGCTCGGCCATGCCCTCGGTGTCGGCGGCCGCGCCACCGGCACCGGTGTCCGCGGCCGTGCCGCCGGCGTCCGTGAGGGGGCCGACGCGGTCACGGAGCAGGGCGACCGCGTCCTCGATCGGCAGCGGCGGAACGGGGTGGATGTGCTCACCGCAGACGCCGAGCGGCTGGCGGCTGGTCGCCAGGACGCGCAGGCCGGGCGCGCCGCGCAGCAGGGTGTCCACCAGGGAGGCGACCGCGTCGACCAGATGCTCGCAGGTGTCGAGGACGAGCAGCGACGTGCGCGGGGTCAGCCACCGGACCAGCACCTCCTCCGGCGCCCTGGCGGACTGGTCGACGACGCCGACGGCCTCCGCCACCGTCCCCGGCACCAGGTGCGGGTCGGTGAGGCAGCCCAGCTCGACCAGCCAGAGACCGCCGGGGAAATCTCGCGCGGCCTCCTGCGCCACCCTGCGCGCCAGGCGGGTCTTGCCGACTCCGCCCAGCCCGACCAGCGTGACCAGGCGGGACTCTCGGAGCAACCGGACCAGCCCGGCGCTTTCCGCGACCCGGCCGACGAAGGTGGTTTCTTCCATGAGGCAGCCCATGGTAGGTGGCCGGGTGTGGTTTGAGGGGCCGCTCCGAGGGAACCGCCACTAGACTCTGGCTGTCCCCGGCCGTGGCTCTCGCCGCGGCCTTTCGTGAGCGAGCTGGACGGAACCGCATGTCTGGGTATGACCGCGTAGTGCAACCCGCGGCCGGTGACGAGGCCCTGGAGAACCACCTGGGTGGTGACGAGGCCAGGAACTACCGGCAGTATGAGCTCGACATGGTCGCCCCGCACGTGGGCCGTTCCATGCTGGAGATCGGCTCCGGCCTGGGGCACTTCGCCGAGCAGTTCCTGCCCCGCCTCGACCGGCTGGTGGTCAGCGACTTCGACCCCTACTGCGTGGAGCAGCTCCGCAAGCGCTTCGCCGACCGCACCGACGTCGACGTGCTCCAGTTCGGCCTGCCGACCGAGATCCCGATCGGCGAGAAGGTCGACACCGTCGTGATGATGAACGTCCTGGAGCACATCCAGGAGGACGTCGAGGCCCTGCGGTCGCTCGCCAAGGTCACCGCCCCCGGTGGCCGGATCGTCATCTGGGTCCCCGGCTACATGCAGTTGTACGGAGACTTCGACCGCAAGGTGGGCCACGTCACCCGCTACACCCCGGCCACGCTGCGCCGGACGGTCTCTCGGGCGGGCCTCGACATCGACGTGCTCAAGCCGATCAACTTCCTGGGGGGCATCGCCTGGTGGGTCGCCGTCCGCCGCGGCGGCGTCGGCTACCCCGACCCGCGCCTGGTCAAGATCTACGACCGCACGGTGGTCCCGGCGACCCGTTTCATCGAGCGCTTCGTCCGCCCGCCGTTCGGGCAGACCGTCTTCTGCGTCGCCCGCGTGCCGAAGTGATCGTGCGCGACGACGTTCCGGGGAACACCGGGGCGTCGTCGCGTGCCCTTCCGCGGCTCCTCGACTGATCGGCGTGGCTCGCGTCCGGCCGGCGGGTGCCGCTTCGCGCCCCGGCGGGCCCAAGCGCGCCGCGAACGGGCGGGTGCCGTGCGCCCGCGCCCCGATGCCCACCGGCCGTACGACCGCGCGCCGGACGCCCGGGCCGTCACAGGGCGAGGAGTCCCGCGGCATGAGCCCGGAGGCAGCGAACCGCGGTCGCGGTGACCTTCGGATCGTTGCGGCTCTCCCCGGGCGTCTCCCGCCTCACCTTCGTGGCCGGACCGCGTGGGCACGCGCCGGTGGGCACGAAGGCGGAGAAGGCAGGCCGGAAAAACCGATTGCACCGCCCGGCGGGACCGCCGTAAGGTCATCCGCATGTGGATTAACTCCTAAGAGCAGGCGTCGATCAGCCGTCGCTGATCCGCCCGCGCTCAGCTCTCTGGCCCCGTTCGTCTGACGCGGCAGCTGAGTTGTCCGGCCCGGTCTTCCGCCGCGTCGTCATCTTCTCGAGGAGTTCCATATGCGAGTCAGTGCCATTCACAAGCGCAACGGCAAGGCCAAGGCCGCCGAAACCGACAAGACCGACGCTCCGTTCCCGGAGCGCTTCGTCCCCACGGCCCCCCGGCGGGTGCCGATGCCGCAGATGCCGATCAGGCCCACTCAGCAGCCGCGCCGGATTCCCGGCAAGGGCGGTCGCTGACCCGAGGGCGCTCCCGGTCTCTTCTCGAAGGCCCTCTCCCGAGGGGGCCTTCCCCGGGACCGCGCCGGGTTCTTCCTCCGGGTCCCGCACCCGGCTCTTCGCCGGGTTCTTCGCCCCGGGCCCGCCCCGGGGTTCTCCCGCCGGAGGTTCGGAGGATCTCCGCGCGGCGGTTTCCACGGAGGATCCCCGCGGGAACCCCGTCACGAAGTTCCCGCCGGCTCTCTCTTCGGGTGAGCCCCGGCCCCGGATGTCCGGGGCCGGGGCTCACGGTCCACCGGGGCGTCGTGGACGCCCGGCCGTCACAGGCGCTCGATGATCGTGACGTTGGCCTGGCCGCCGCCCTCGCACATCGTCTGCAGGCCGTACCGGCCGCCGGTGCGCTCCAGCTCGTGCAGGAGCTTGGTCATCAGGATCGCGCCGGTGCCGCCCAGCGGGTGGCCGAGGGCGATGGCGCCCCCGTTCGGGTTGACCTTGGCCGGGTCGGCGCCGATCTCCTTGATCCACGCCAGCGGGACCGGGGCGAACGCCTCGTTGATCTCGGTGACGTCGATGTCGTCGATCGACAGGCCGGACTTCTTCAGCGCCTTCTGCGTCGCCGGAATCGGCGCGGTCAGCATGTAGACCGGGTCGTCGCCGAGGAGCGCCAGGGTGACGATCCGGGCCCGCGGGGTCAGGTTGTGGTCGCGGACGGCCTGCTCGGAGGCGATGAGGATCGCACCGGAGCCGTCGGAGATCTGCGAGGAGGTGGCCGCGGTGATCTGGCCGCCTTCCTTCAGGGTCTTCAGCGCCGCCATCTTCTCCAGCGTGGTGTCGGGACGCGGGCCCTCGTCGTCCTCGACGCCGTTGATCGGGGCGATCTGCTCCTTGAAGTAACCGTTGGCGACGGCCTTGGCCGCTCGCTGGTGGCTCTCGTACGCGAACCGCTCCAGCTCGTCGCGTTCGAAGCCCCACTTCTCGCACATGAGCTCGGCGCCGCGGAACTGGGAGATCTCCTGCTTGCCGTACCGCTCCACCCACTTCTCGCCGAAGGGGAAGGGCATGCCCTTCTCCAGCGCGGCGGTGATGCTCGACCCCATGGGGACGATGCTCATCGACTCCACGCCCGCGGCCACCACGAGGTCCTGGGTGCCGGAGAGCACACCCTGGGCGGCGAAATGGATCGACTGCTGGGAGGAACCGCACTGGCGGTCGATGGTCACGCCGGCGACGCTCTCCGGCAGGCCGGCCGAGAGCCAGGCGTTGCGCGCGATGTCCATGCTCTGCGGGCCGAACTGCATGACGCAGCCCATGATCACGTCTTCCACCGCGGCCGGGTCGACCCCCGTGCGGTCGATGAGCGCCCTGAGGGTGTGCGCGGCCAGATCGGTGGGGTGGACGGTGGACAGACCGCCCTTCTTCTTGCCGACCGGGGTGCGGACCGCCCCGACGATGTACGCCTCTGCCACAGTGCCTCCTGCGTGGGGAACCGGGTTGCCGATGGAACCGAGCCGCCATGGAAACCGAGCAATGTTCGGTCAGTAGGAGGTTACAACAGAATTTTCGTCCATGCCTTACCGGGCCGGTCGGGTTGTGACTCCCAGCGACAGTCGGCGGATCCCAGCGGTGGCTGGCGGATCCGCCGGGCGTGGAGTGGAAGATGTGCCACCGTTCCCTATCCTGGTGGGTCTTTGTAGATGTTTCCGCCTGCCGAGAGCGGGATGCGGTCCCCTCCGCGCCACTCAGGCGTTCGTGCGTGACAGGTGGTCGGGGAGGTCGGTCAGCCGTTCGATGCGGAGCACCGTCTCGTCTGCCGTCGGCGACGGTCCACCGGTGACGAAGTCGATGCCGCGGTCCAGCCAGATGCCGGTGAGCCCGGCGAGGGCGGCTGCGTTTACATCGCTTTCCAGCATGTCGCCCACGTTGACCGCCTGCGCGGGGTCCGTCCGCATCCACCGGCAGGCGGTGGCGTAGGCGACGGGCTTGGCCGCACCGAGCTCGGTCGGGGTCAGGACGGCTTCGAAGTATTCGAGGAGGCCGAAGCGGGCGAGCTTGGCGCGCTGCTGCTCGGGGTCCCCGTTGGTGAGAACGGCCAGACGCGGTCCTCGGGGAAGCCGTTTCAGGGTCTCCAGGCATGGCTGGACGTCGGGATAGCACCGCCAGGACTCCTCGAACACGGTGAGGTAGCGCTCGGCGATCCAGGCGTCCAGAAGGCCGGGACTTTCAGGAACCGGCTCGCCGAGCACCGGCAGGAAGGAACGGAGCCTGCGTCGGTGGTGCTCAGCGAAGGAGCACTGACCGGCCAGGTATTCCCGCATGTGGCGCCCCTCCAGTGTCCACCACAACGTCACCAGCTCCTCCGGTGGAGCCGTCGCGTTCGGCGCGGTCCGGACGATCTGGCCGATCGTTTCCAAGACCGCGCTCCGATGATCGACCAGGGTGCCGTCCAGATCGAAGAAAATCACATCCGCCATAGGATGATCATCTCGTGGTGTCCGTCCCGCAGCCGGTCGATCTCAGATATCGGCAGCGCTGCCGGGCACCGCCTGGACCGAACCACTCCCGCCAGACCTTTCCAAAGTGCGCTCACTGACGTGCTCCAGGCCCAGCAGCCGGGCCTGATCCGGGTCCAGGGCGGCGAGCTCGGCGACCTTGGCCCGGTGCCGCCGGCCCAGCCCGGTGCCGACCGGGTCGTAGGCGGCTCGTGGTTCTCCCGGCAGCGGGTGCATCGCATCACCACTGCGGTAACCGGTCTCGACCTCCATCACCGGTGGCCGTTCGAGATCGAGAGCCATGGGGAACAGAGCGAGGGATCCCCACCTCTTCTCCGCCATCTTGGGCCGGGAAGCAGCCCGATCCGCCGACAATCTCTGGGAAACCCGGTGAATCAGCAGGATCCCACTTCGATTCCCGCCAACTATCGCCGGGAGTCTCACGGGTGTTCTCCCGCCGCCCGCCGGGGTCGGCCCGGCGGGCGGGGCCGGAACCCGGCTACGGTCGGCGCCCCTCCACCAGGATCCCGGAGCGGAGGAACCGGTGTTGCGCCCGCGACTCGATCGCCTTGGCGTCGTAGGCGGAGCGCACCCAGTCGACCGCCTCCGCGGGGGACATCCCCTGAAGGACGGCCAGAGCACCCAGGGCGGTACCGGTTCGGCCGCGGCCGCCGCCGCAGGCGACCTCGACGCGCTCACCGCGCCGGATGCGCGCCAGGGCCTCACGCAGCCGGCCGGCCGCCTCCTCGGGACGGCGCGGGGCGGAGAAGTCCGGCCAGTCGACGCGCTCGTGCGGCCAGGGCGGCGTCCACGGCCGCAGCCCGACCAGGTAGCGACCGTAGAGGGTGGGCCGGTCGAGAGGATGCCCCAGCAGATACAGCCCGAACTGCGGAGGCGGGTCCGGCGCCGGTGCGCCGCGCAGCCCGCGAGCCAGGACCGTGCCTCCGCCCGGCAGTTCGAGCTCTCTCACCCGATCCTTGTCAGCGCCCACGAAGCCTCTCTGTTTTCGCCGCACCGTCCGGACAGGACGATACGCCCGGATGGAAGCGAACGTCACGCCCCGTTCCCGCGCTCTTCGGCACCGGCCCCGGCCGCGGACGGCCGGGGCCGGCACCCGCCGGAGGAAGACGATGTTCCCGCTCCCGGACGGCCCGCACCGGCCCTCCGGTCCGGAGCGGGAAGCGGGGTGGGAAGCGGGGCCGGAAACGGGAGCGGAACTCAGGGGCGGTGCAGCACGATGTAGCCGTCCCGCTCGAACACCGCGCGGTAACCGCCGCGCAGCGCCTCGTCGACGCGCTGCCGCTGCTGGTCCTGCCCCCCGAACGGGTAGGACGGCCGCGCCACGTCGGCCACGATCCACGGCGCGCCGGGCGCCCCGGCGCCCCAGAGCAGCACCGTCGCCCGCCCGCTGAGGGCGGGACCGAGATTGTTGGCGGCCTCGACGACCACGCCGTCGGGAACGACGGCCACCGCCTCGCGGGCCGCCGCGACGTGCGGCTCACCGGTGTAGAAGACCGGGTCCCACAGGCCGTCGAGAGCGAACCGGGGGGTGAGGGTGAGTCCGATCACGCATACGGCGACCGCCCAGTGCATGCCGAGGTCGTACCCACGCGCCCGTGCCCGGAGGTGCTTCCTGAGCCGGTCGGCGCCGTCCACCCCGGCACAGATGAGGATCGCGATGACGAAGGCGTTGTAGTGGTGGTCGCTCCCCCACCACTGCGACCGATCGGCCAGGAACCGTTCCGCGACGAGGGGAAGGGCGGCCAGGACCAACGGCGAGGCCAGCGCGGTCAGCAGCACCGGCCAGAGCAGGAGGACCAGGGTGTCCACCTTGACCGCCGGGCTGACCAGGCTCCACAACGCGCCCGCCGGGTCGCGCGCGATCGACAGCGCGACCTCGCCCATGGTCGCGCCCCGGCTGGCGTACGCCCAGTGGAACCCGGCGGGGCGGGAACCCACCAGCGGCATCAGGACGTCACGGATCATCAGCAGCGCGCCCAGGGAGAACAGGACGAACGCCGCGCCCTCCAGCCGTCGCCGGGTGAGGAACGCGTAGCAGCCGAATCCCCCGACCAGCAGGCCCATGTCCTCCTTGACCAGGAGCAGGGCGATGCCGGCCAGGTACGCCGCGCCCGCCCGGTCGGCGTCGAGCCGTTCGATCATGATGGCGCTCAGCAGCGGGACGAATGCCACCTCGTGGAAGTCGAACGCGGCGGCCTGCGCGATCGGCCACGACACCGCGTAGGCCACCACGACCAGGTGCGCCCCGGCCGGGCGGAGACGGCGCTCGGCGTAGTGCCAGATCGGGATCGCGGCCAGCGCGAACAGGACCGCCTGGGCGACGATGAGCGTCTGCGGGCCGTCGTGGATCCAGTACAGCGGCGCCAGGACGGCCAGGATGGGCGAGAAGTGGTCGGCAAGCTGGAGGAAGTCCATCCCCGCGCCGTGGAACACCCCGACCGCGGGCGCCACCGGTGCGCCGAAGCCCGCGTAGCCGCGCACGGCCTGGTCGAAGATGACCAGGTCGAAGATACTCGCCCGGAAGGTGGCGAATCTGACCAGGCCGAGCAACGCGTAGACCCCGGCGGCCGTCGCGACGAGCGCGCCCAGGAGCAACCCGTGCCGGCGGCGCCGCACGAACCCGGGGAGGTCCGGGCGCTTGAGGATCCCGGGGAGGTCCGGGCGCCTGACGGTTCCGCGGGTGTCCGAACTCCCCGATGTGTCGGAAGCGTCCGCGTGCCCCGATGTCTCGGAGGCGTCCGGGCCCTCCCGCGTCTCGGAAACGCCCGGGTCCTTCGGGCACCCGGTCCCGGCCGGGACCGCGCCGCTCATGCCTTCCGGGTGCTCGTCATGGTCGCGTAGACGATGACGTTGTCGGTGTAGTGGCCGGTGGTGCGGTCGTAGGTGCCGCCGCAGGTGATCAGGTGGAGCTGCGGGTTGGCCGACTCGCCGTACACCCGCTGGGTCGGGAAGACCGACTTCTCCGCCTGCTCCAGCCCGCCGACCGTGAAGACGGCGATGATGCCGTCCTTGCGGTGCACCTCGATGACGTCACCGTTGCGGATCTCGTCGAGGCGGCTGAAGACCGCGCTGCCCAAGCGCGTGTCCTTGTGTCCGAGCATGATCGCGGGTCCGGCCTCGCCCGCCGTGGGCCCCGAGCGGTACCACCCGACCAGGTTGGGATTGCCGACCGGCGGCACTTCGATCGCGCCGTGCTTGTCGAGGCCGACCGACCTGATGGGCGCGTTGACGCCGAGCCGCTCGATGACCAGGCGGACCGGGGTGGAGGGCTGCATGGGCGGGGCCGCCGGGAGGGTGGGCTGGGGTGGCGGCACGGTCGGCGGCGCCTGGAAGTACGGGGCCGCCGCCGCCTGGTTGCGGGGCGGCAGGGTGGTCCGCTGGTCGGCCAGGCCGTACTCCTCGGGGGCGGCCAGCATGTAGAGCAGGCCGACCAGCACCGTGACGACGCCGGCGATCCCGGCCAGGATGAGCACCGACCGCATCACCCTGCCGCCCTCGACGCCGTCGTGGCCCGGCCACTCCTCGTACGGCGGGCCGTAGCTCTGGTATCCGGGGGCCGGGTAGGGCGGCGGCTGGAGCGGGACCGGCCGGTAGCCGGGTACCGGCCCGCGGAACTGCCTGGGCGGCCAGCCCTCCGGCGGCGGGGTGGTCATCCCGGCGCCCCGGTCAGCCCCGGGAGGCGGTGCGGCGCCGCAGCACCAGCCCGCCGATCCCCGCGCTGGCCACCATCAGCGCGCCGCTGAGCATGATGACCCGCGCGTCCGGCCCGGCCTCCCCGCCGCCGCCGGTGGCGGCGGCGCCGTCGGGAGTCTTCTCGATCTGCCGGGTGGAGGACGGCTTGGAGGTCTTGGTCCTGGTGACGGTGATCGTCGGCTTGGGCGTGGAGGTCGCGGTGGACGTGGGCGTGGAGGTCCCGGTGGAGGTGGACGTCGGGGTGGAGGTCCCGGTGGAGGTGCCGGTCGAGCTCGGGCTGACGGAGCCGGACGGTACGGCCGTCGCGACGGTCACCCGCAGCGCGGCGGCGGAGGCCTCGGCGGTGTTCGAGAGGGTGCAGTTGAGCAGATCGGTCTCCTCCGTGCCGGTGGCCGACCCCAGGAGCAGGGTGAAGGAGTCGGGCTGGAAAGCGACCACGCCGGTCGCGGTGGGCGTCACCGTGACAATCAGGGGTGGCGGCGTGAGCGTCTGACCCGCCGTGGGAACGCCACCGGTGGCGGCGACCGAGCGGAGCTCCGAGGGGGTCGCCAGCGGGGTGCCCGTGACATTGCTGATCTGCATGTCCGCGTCGAGGATGAGGTTCAGGTTCGACGGGATGCCCGTGGGTGCGACGAGAGGGGACGCGGCGGGCGGGTTGACCTTCCAGGTCGCGGTGAGGGGTGAGTTCGTCACCGCCGCCGTCGGGCCGGTGAGGTCCATCTGGAACGCGTACGTCGATGATGCCGCCGCGCCGACGACCGAGCAGGAGTAGGTGACCTGCTTCGGGGCGGCGATGGAGGCGATCGCCGGGATCGCGCCGAAGAGGATGCCTGCGCCCGCCGCCGAGATCACGGCTGTCTTGACCGCGACGCGGCGCCGCGTCTTGGACTTCAGCACAGTTGCTCCCTGTTCCAGATTAATAGTCCGGTTTGCCCTAGTCATTAAGACTGACCGGCCACAGTCACGGCCAGGCATAGATCCTATGAAGAGAGGCCAAGCGACGCGAGCATCTCGGCAAAACGGACAGAAATTCTCATCTATCCCACAGCAAGTACAGCACCCCACCACCGGCGTGTCGCACGTTGCGGAAGACGGGGCCTCCGCCCCCGCCCGGGACCGCGCCAGGACGGATCCGCCGGCCGGCGAGTCGGCGGGCCGGCCCCCGGGAACCAATGAAACAGCAGGTCAGAGCCGCTTGGCGGACGACATGAGGGCACGCCGGAACTCGCGGCGGCCCTCCCGGCGGGCATCCCGGACCCTTTCTCATGTTGCCGAAAGATTTCGTTGACATGTACGCGCAGTGACCCTACCGTCGTGGTTATGTCTAGTCACTCGCGCATAGATATTCAAGAGCCGACTTTCGGCGCAGGTATCTGGCACTTCGGGCGGTACGTCGACCGGTACGCCACCGACGGGTACGGCCCGCCGGTCAGCACGCTGGAGGCGATCGACCTGGCGGGGCAGGTGGGCGAGCTGTCGGTGGTGGACCTGACGTTCCCCTTCGACCCGGTCGACCTGCCGCTCGACGACGTGAAGACGGCGCTCAAGCGCAACGGCCTGCGGGCCATCGCGGTCACGCCGGAGATCTACACCAGGCGCTTCACCCGCGGGGCGTTCACCAACCCCGACCCGGAGGTGCGGCGGCAGGCCATCGAGCTCGTCTCCCAGGGCGCCGAGACGGCCCGGGAGCTCGGCTGCGACTACGTGAAGCTCTGGCCCGGCCAGGACGGGTGGGACTACCCCTTCCAGGCCGACCACTCCGAGCTGTGGCGCCTGTCCCTCGACGCGGTGCGCGAGCTGGCGACGACCTTCCCCGATCTGCGCTTCGCCATCGAGTACAAGCCGCGCGAGCCCCGCAACACCATGGTCTTCTCCTCCGTGGCCAAGACCCTGCTGGGCATCGAGGAGATCGGGCTGCCCAACGTCGGCATCCTGCTCGACTTCGGCCACTCCCTGTACGGCGGCGAGTCCCCGGCGGACGCGGCGCGGCTGGCGATCTCGCGCGGGCGCCTGTTCGCCATCGACGTCAACGACAACTACCGGGGCTGGGACGACGACATGGTCGTCGGCTCGGTCCACCTCACCGAGACCTTCGAGTTCTTCCACGCCCTGCGCGAGGCGGGCTGGGACGGTGTCTGGCAGCTCGACCAGTTCCCCTTCCGGGAGGACTCGGTCGAGGCCGCCCGGGCCGGCATCCGCGTCATGAAGACCATCCACCGCGCCCTCGGCCTGGTGGACCACGAGGCCCTGGCCGCCGCGCAGCGGGCGCAGGACGCCCTGACCGCCCAGCGCGTCGTCCAGAAGGCCCTGCTGAGCGCACAGGCCGAGCAGTGACACCCCGCCACGGCCCCACCGGCGGCGGGCGGCCCGCGCGCCGCCGGGGAGGCCGCACCCGGCAGGACCGCGGCCGGAACGACCAGAGAAACCACAACTTCGAGTTCGAGGGACGGAAGCGACATGTTGCCGGCTGATCCCACGCGTTCCGCCGCGTACCGGGAGATCTCTCAGCGAATCCGCGAGGGCCGTCCGGAGGACGCGGTGGCCGAGCTGGAGCGGATCTCCGGCGAGGTGCGCCAGAGCATCGTCCGGATGATCGACCGCGCGCAGCTGGGACACATCGGCGGTGACCTGTCGGTCACCGACATCCTGGTGGCCTGTTTCTACGGGGTGCTCTCCCTCGACCCGGAACGTCCCCGCTGGGAGGGGCGCGACCGGTTCGTGCTGAGCAAGGGGCACTGCGCCGCCGCCCTGTACTCCACCCTGGCGCACTGCGGCTTCTTCCACGTCTCCGAGCTGGACACCTTCATGGCCCCCCTATCGGCGCTCAACGGACACCCCAACAAGATCAAGGTGCCCGGCGTGGAGACCAACACCGGCGCGCTCGGGCACGGGTTCCCGGTGGCCACCGGATGCGCGCTGGGCGCCCAGTTGGACGGCGCCACGTGGCGGACCGTGGTGGTGCTCGGTGACGGCGAGCTCCAGGAGGGCAGTAACTGGGAAGCGGCGATGACCGCGGCCCACTACGGCCTGTCGTCGCTGACGGTCGTGATCGACCGCAACCGGCTGCAGCAGGGTGCCAGGACCGAGGAGACCAAGAACCTGGAGCCGCTGGGCGACAAGTGGCGCAGCTTCGGCTGGGAGGTCCGCGAGGTGGACGGGCACGACCACCTCGCACTGCTGAAGGCATTGGAGCGTTCCACGACGGGGAGGCCGGTCGTGGTCATCGCGAACACGATCAAGGGGAAGGGCGTGTCCTTCATGGAGGACCGGGTGGAGTGGCACCACAAGGTGCCCAGCGCGGAGCAGGTCACGGCGGCGCTCGCGGAGCTGGCCCGATGACCGTCACCGAACAGCAGGCGACCTTCGACTCGCGGCAGGCGTTCGCCGACGAGCTGATCGCGCTGGCCCGCGAGGACGAGCGGATCGTGGCGGTGTGCAACGACTCCGTCGGGTCGAGCAACCTCGTGGCCTTCCGCCAGGAGTTCCCCACGCGGCTGGTCAACGTCGGGATCGCCGAGCAGGACCTCGTCGGCGTCGCCGCCGGCCTGGCCAACGCCGGCAAGATCCCCTTCGTCTGCGCGGCGGCGCCGTTCCTCACCGGTCGCGCGCTGGAGCAGATCAAGGCCGACATCGCCTACAGCGAGGCGCACGTCGTGCTCTGCGGCCAGAGCCCCGGCATGGCCTACGGCGAACTCGGCCCCACGCACCACTCCATCGAGGACCTCTCCTGGGTGCGCGCGATCGCCGGCCTGGACGTGATCGTGCCGGCCGACCCGGTGCAGACCCGCGCCGCGGTGCGCTGGGCCGCCGCCTCCGGCAGGCCCTCCTACCTGCGTGTCCCCCGCTTCAAGGTGCCCGTGGTCACCCCTGCGGACGCCCCGTTCGAGCCGGGCAGGGCCGTCCTGCTCCAGGACGGCGACGACGTCACGGTGATCGCCATCGGCTCGCTCACCTCGCGCGCGCTGGAGGCCGCCGCGCGGCTGCGCGCGGACGGCGTCTCGGTGCGCGTGCTCAACATGCCCTTCCTCGACCCGCTGGACGAGGGGGCCGTGATCGCCGCCGCCCGCGAGACCCGCGGCATCGTCACCGCCGAGGAGGCCACGACCAGCGGGGGGCTCGGCGCCGCCGTCGCCTCCGTGGTCGCGACCCACCGGCCCTCCCCCATGCGGATCCTGGGCGTGCCCCGGGTCTTCGCCCCCACGGGCGACACCGCGTTCCTCCTCGACCACTTCGGGCTCTCCGCCAACGGCATCGTGGCCGCGGTGCGAGACCTGCTGGGGCATGACTAGCGCCGGCCCGCTCGTCCTGGCCGTCGACCAGGGAACGGGCTCCACGAAGGCGCTGCTCGTCGCCCCCGACGGCCGGATCGTCTCACGCGGGTCGGCTCCGCTCTCCGAGAGCCAGCCCCGCCCGGGGTGGGTGGACCAGTCGGCCGAGGAGATCTGGGAGAGCGTGCGCCGGGCGGTCGCGGACTGCGTCGACCCCGCGCTCGCCCCCCGGATCGCCGGAGTGGGCTTCAGCACCCAGCGCGAGTCGCTGGTGCTGTGGGAACGGCGCACCGGACGGCCGGTCGGCCCCCTGGTCAGCTGGCAGGACCAGCGCACGACCCGGCGGTGCCTCGACCTCGTCGCCACGGGCGCCGACCCGCTCGTGCGGGCCGCCAGCGGGATGCCGCTGGACCCGATGTTCTCGGCGTTGAAGGCCCGCTGGCTGCTCGACACGTACGACCCCGACCGCCGGCGCTCCCTGGCCGGCGAGCTGTGCCTGGGCACCGTCGACTCCTGGCTGCTCAGCCGCTTCGGCGGCGACCACGTGGTCGAGGTCGGCAACGCCTCGCGCACGCAGCTGATGAACATCGCGACCCGGCAGTGGGACGACGCGCTCCTCGACCTGTTCGGGGTGCCGCGCGAGGTCCTCCCGAGGATCACCGCCTCCTGCGGCGCCTTCCCCGCGGTGCGGAGCCTCGCTCCGCTCCCGGACGGTGTCCCGGTCCTGGCCGTCATGGGTGACTCGCACGCCGCGATGTTCGCCCACGGCGGGTGGCGCCCGGGCGTGGTGAAGGCCACCTACGGCACCGGCTCCTCGGTGATGGCGATCGGCGACTGCGACGACGCCCCCGGACTCTGCCGCAGCGTCGCCTGGGACGTCACCGGGCCGGTGCTGGCGGTGGAGGGCAACATCCGCGCGACCGGGCGCGCGCTCAGCTGGCTCGCCGAGCTGTTCGGGACCTCTCCCGAGGCCCTGCTGGAGGAAGCCGCCGAGCAGGCGCCGGACGGGGTGCACCTGGTGCCGGCGTTCGGCGGCCTGGGCGCGCCCTGGTGGGAGCCCGGCGCGGTCGCCGTGCTGAGCGGACTGACCCTGGGCACCCGCCGCGACCACCTGGTGGCGGCGGCGCTGGAGGCGGTCGCCTTCCAGGTCGAGGACGTGGTGACCGCGGTCGAGCGGGCGGTCGGCGAGGTGCGGGTGCTCCTCGCCGACGGCGGACTCACCCGCAGCGCCCGGATGATGCAGCTGCAGGCCGACGTCAGCGGCAGGCTGATCTCCCGCTCGGGCGAGCACGACCTGTCGTCCCTCGGGGTGGCGGACGCCGCGGGTCTGGCGGCGGGCCTGTGGACCCTGGCCGACCTCGAAGCCCGGCCCCGGCCGGCGGACGAGTTCCGACCCGGCGGCGACGAGCTCGGCCGCGCGGCCCGGCGGGCCGCGTGGCACGAGGCGGTCGAGCGCTCGCGCCCCCGCGCCCTGCCTCCGGACGGCATGGACCTGCCGGCCGCCACCACGTTCCCGCCTCGCACGAACCGGGAAACCGTCCCGGAACCGCCCGTTCCCTCCGCGCGTCAGGAGACGTCCGCACCCCACGCGAACCAGGAGACGAGCGGCGACCTGGCCGAAAGGAGCGGCGCATGAGCACGCCGATCACAGCGCGACCGAGCGGCGGGCAGGCGTCCCGCCGGCGGATCCCGGCGAAATGGATCGCCGTCGCCGCGGCGGCGGCGCTGCTGGCGGCCATCGGCCTCAGCACCGAGTACCGCTCGCCGGAGTCGGCCGTGGCGGCGGGGCCGAAGAAGTTCGACCCGGCCGCGTTCGGCGCGGAGACGTACGAGAGCAAGGTCGTGCCCGCGATCCAGAAGGACGCCGTCGACCTCCCCGTGCTGGTCAAGGCGCTGGTCGCCGACAAGGAGGCGGCCGGCGAGAAATACGGGCGCCGCCAGGGCACCGGCCCCTACAGCTTCCCGGTCAAGGGCACCGGCGAGGCCGGCGAGGCCAAATCGGGTCTGCTGCCGGTCACCGTCCCCGGTCTGCCGGAGGGAACCCGGGTGTCGTTGCAGATCGGCCCGGCCATCAACGGCACGGCGCTGCGCGACGCGGCCGGGTTCATCACCTTCGGGCAGTTCCTCAACCAGGTGGAGTACGCCGACGCCGCCACCTCGCTGAACAACCAGATGCGGGAGAAGCTGCTCAAGAACCTGGACGCGCCGGGCCTCGCGGGCAAGAAGATCTCCTTCACCGGTGCGTTCACCCTCCTGAGCCCTTCCGTCGTGACCATCACCCCGGTCTCGATCGAGGAGGCGTCGTGAGAACGGCGGTCGCTCCCATCCTGCGGGCCTGCGACGTCACCAAGGTGTACGGCGGCACGCACGCGCTCAAGGGGGTCGACTTCGACGTCGCTCCCGGCCGGGTGACCGCGCTGTTCGGTGAGAACGGGGCCGGCAAGTCGACGCTGATGAAGATCCTCTCCGGGATCGAGCACCCCACGACCGGCCACGTCGAGCTGGACGGCCGGCCCGTCGCACTGGTGTCGTCCCGTGACGCCGCCGACCAGGGCATCGCGATCATCCATCAGGAACTCAGCCTCTGCCCCAACCTGAGCATCCAGGACAACCTGTTCCTGGCGCGCGAGGTCCCCGGAGGGCTCGGGTCGATCGACCGGAGGGCCCAGCGGGCCACCACCAGGGCGATCCTCAGCAACCTGGAGGAGGATCTGGATCCCGACCAGTTGGTCGGCGACCTGAGGCTGGGGCAGCAGCAGGTCGTCGAGATCGCGCGGGCGCTCCTCCAGGAGGCCCGGGTTCTGATCATGGATGAGCCGACCTCCGCGCTCACCGCCCCCGAGGTCGAGGTCCTGTTCCGGGTCATCCGGGAGCTCACCGGGAACGGCGTCGCCGTCGTCTACATCTCGCACCACCTGGACGAGGCGCTGGAGATCGCCGACGACGTCGTGGTGCTGCGCGACGGCCGGCTCGTCGCCACCGCCGACGCCGCCGAGGTGGACATCGGCTGGATCGTGGAGCAGATGGTCGGCCGGGACCAGGACGCGCTGTTCCCGCACCGTACCCCGGCCCTCGGGGAGGAACTGCTGACCGTGCGCGACCTCGTGGTGGCGGACCCGGCCAACCCCGACCGCCTCGCGATCGACCGGCTCTCGCTGTCCGTCAGGCAGGGTGAGATCGTCGGGATCTACGGCCTGATGGGCTCGGGCCGCACCGAGCTGCTGGAGACGCTCGCCGGTCGGGTCCCGGCGCTCTCCGGCGAGATCCTGCTCTCCGGGGCCCCGCTGGAGGACGCCGGCATCCGCCGCCGCATCGAGCAGGGCGTGGTCCTGGTCCCCGAGGACCGCCAGCGCGACGGCCTGGTCCAGACGATGTCCGTCGGGGAGAACCTCTCCCTGGCGAGCCTGGCCAAGTTCGTCCGGCGGCTGTTCGTCTCCCGGGACCGGGAGCGGGACGCCGTGGAGCGGATGATCTCCGACGTCACCGTCAAGACGGACGGCGCCGGCGCGGCCATCGGCTCGCTCAGCGGCGGCAACCAGCAGAAGGTGGTCATCGGCAAGGCGCTGCTGACCGACCCGCGCGTGCTGCTGCTCGACGACCCCTCACGCGGTGTCGACGTGGGCGCCAAAGCCGACGTCTTCGAGCTCATGGCGGCCCAGGCGCGACGCGGCCTGGCCGTCCTCTTCACCACTTCTGACGCCGAGGAAGCCCTGCACATCCCCGACCGGCTGCTGGTGCTCGTCCGCGGAACCGTCGCCGGTGAGTTCCGGCGCGGGGAGATCAACCGGGAGGAACTGATGAGTGTGTCGGACGGCGCCGCCATCGAGGCGGCCGGGGACGGTGAGCGATGACATCCCCGGGAACCACCACCGCCCCGCGTGCGACGGACCCCGCCTCGCCGGAGAAGGCCGCGGCCGCCGCACGCCGCCTGTCCCTGCTGAACGCCCTGTTCGAGCTGCGCGCGTTCATCGCGCTCGCCGTCCTGATCGTCGTCTTCGGCCTGCTGTCGGACTCGTTCCTCACCGTGCCGAACCTCATCACGATGACCAAGCACGTCGCGATCAACGCGGTGATCGCGCTCGGCATGCTGCTGGTCATCCTCAAGGGCGGCATCGACCTGTCGGTCGGCTCGATCGTCGGCCTGTCCGGCGTCGTCGCCGGTGAGCTGCTCCAGGGCCTCAACCTGGGCTTCGTCGACCTGATCGCCTACCCGCCGGTGTGGGGCGTCATCGTGCTGTGCATCGCGGTCGGCATGCTGGTCGGCCTGGTGAACGGGGTGCTCGTCACCCGGTTCCGGGTGGCGCCGTTCATCGCGACGCTCGGCATGCTGTACGTGGCGCGCGGCATCGCGCTGCTGATCTCCGGCGGCTCGACCTATCCCAACCTGGGCGGCAACCCGGAACTCGGCAACACCGGCTTCGGGCTGCTCGGCAGCGGCCGCCCGCTCGGCCTGCCCACCTCGATCTGGATCATGGTCGCTCTCGCCGTGGCGGTCATGCTGCTGCTCACCAAGAGCCCCTTCGGCCGGTGGCTGTACGCCACCGGCGGCAACGAGCGGGCGGCGGAGCTGTCCGGCGTCCCGATCAACCGGGTCAAGACGGCCGTCTACGTGATCTCCGGCGCGTGCGCCGCGGTCGCCGGCCTCATCATCGCGTCGGAGCTGACCTCGGCGGCGCCGCAGGCCGGCGAGACGTACGAGCTCAACGCGATCGCGGCGGTCGTCATCGGCGGCGCCGCGCTGAGCGGAGGACGCGGGACCGTGCGGGGCACCCTCCTCGGCGCCTTCGTCATCGGCTTCCTCGCCGACGGCCTGGTGATCCTGGGCGTGTCGACGTTCTGGCAGATCGTCATCAAGGGAGCCGTCATCATCCTCGCCGTGATGCTGGACCAGGGCCAGCAGCGGTTCAAACGGCGAGGGGCCGCCGTCTCGGCGGCGGCCGCCAGTAAACGGCCGGAGCCGGCGGCGTAGGCGGGCGGCCGGGGCCCGCCCGCGAGCCCCGGTCCATCTCGCTCGCGTACCCCGCTCCACCTCGGCCCAGCCGGCCGGCAGCCGGATCTCCCCGGCCTCGACGGCAAACAGCCGGGCTGGCCGCCCGCCGGGGCGGCCACCTCACCCCTCATCCGCAGTGCAGTTCACCATCCTTCCGGAGGTCGGAGATGTCCGTTCCCTTCTTTGGTTCCATGCGCCGCCGGGGCGTCGGCCTCGCTCTCTCGCTCCTCGCCGGCACCTCGCTGCTGGCGGCGTGCGGGGGTGCCGCCGACACGTCGGCCCAGAACTCGCCCGGCGCGCAGGCCGTGTCCGCGAGCCCGACCGGCGGCGGCCAGGCGGGCGGGCTGATCGCCATCATCACCCCGTCCCACGACAACCCGTTCTTCAAGGCCGAGGCCGACGCCTCCAAGGCGAAGGCCGAGGAGCTGGGCTACGAGACGTCGGTGGCGTCGCACGACGACGACCCGAACAAGCAGAGCGAGCTGATCGACGCCGCCATCTCCAGGCAGGCGAAGGCGATCGTCCTCGACAACGCCGGCGCCGACGCCTCGATCGGCCCGGTCCGCAAGGCCACCGAGGCGGGCATCCCGGTCTTCCTCATCGACCGTGAGATCAACGCCACCGGCGTCGCCAAGGCCCAGATCGTCTCCAACAACTCCCAGGGCGCCCAGCTGGCCGCCCAGTCGTTCGTGGAGGCGATGAAGGAGAAGGGCAACTACGTGGAGCTGGTCGGCAAGGAGTCCGACACCAACGCCAGCGTGCGGTCCAAGGGCTTCACGGACGTGATCTCCCAGTACCCGGACCTGAAGCTCGTGGCCAGGGAGAGCGCCAACTGGGACCAGCAGGAGGCGTTCACCAAGATGGAGACCATCATCCAGAAGAACCGTGACATCCAGGGCGTGATCGCGGGCAACGACACCATGGCGCTCGGTGCCGTGGCCGCGCTCAAGGCCGCCGGGATGCTCGACAAGGTCGTGGTCGTCGGCTTCGACGGCAGCCCCGACGCCATCGCCGCGATCAAGGCCGGCGAGATGCACGCCACCGCCCTCCAGCCGGCCGCGCTCGCCGCGGAGAGCGCCGTCGAGCAGGCCGACGCGTTCATCAAGAACGGTTCCACCGGCAAGGAGGAGAAGCAGTCCATCGACTGCGAGCTGGTGACCAAGGAGAACGCCGACGAGTTCGGCGTCTTCGCCCGGAAGTGACGGCGGGCGGCGGGGGCCGGGCACCCTCCCCCGCCGCTCTCCCGAGGACCCGGTCCCCGGCCGCCCGGAGGACCGGACCGGTCCGGTCCCCGGCGGTCGTCACGGCCGGGTCCGGCCGCTCGTATGTCCCGGCTCACGGGGCGGGTGAGGGATCCGGGCGGTACGCTGAGTTATCGGCCGCGGGTGAAAAAGATGATCGGATCCCCCCGTCAGCCACCGGCTTCACACCCTCACCGCCGCCGCGCGGGCCGAGAACGGAGCCGGTCTCCACACGTCGAACAGGAGGCGCTGCATGGTCGTGCCCGACATGGGACGGGTTCACGGCTCCGGCCGCGCCGTGGCCACAGACCATCTGCGTCTGCTGGCGCGAGTGGCCCGGATGTACCACGAGCAGGGCATGCGGCAGCCGGAGATCGCCGCGGCGCTCAGCATCTCGCAGCCGCGCGTCTCCCGCCTGCTCAAGGAGGCCAGCACCCGGGGCATCGTGCGGACCGTGGTCGTTCTCCCCGAGGGCGTGCACACCGAGCTCGAAGAGGGCCTTCAGCGGCGGTACGCGCTGCGGGACGCCGTGGTGGTCGACGCCGACGGCGCCCAGGGCGACGTCATCCCCGCGCTGGCGTCCGCCGCCGCGGCCTATTTCGACACGACGTTCAAGGGCGGCGACGTCATCGGCATCTCCTCCTGGAGCGAGACGCTGCTGGCCGCCGTCGACCGCATGCATCCCAAGAGCGTGCAGGTCGCCGACCGCGTCATGCAGGTCGTCGGCGGCGTCGGCAGCCCCGAGGCCCAGGTGCACGCCACCCGCCTCATCAGCCGCCTGGCCGACGTCACCCGGGCCAGACCGGTCTTCGTCCCGTCGGCCGGCGTCGTGGGCACCCCCGTGGTCCGCGACGCTCTGCTCCAGGACGCGGCCGTCGTCGACGTCATGTCCCAGTGGCGCGAGCTGACCCTCGTGCTGGTCGGCATCGGCAGCCTGGAGCCCTCCCCGCTGCTGCTGCGCAGCGGCAACGCGGTCAGCCAGGCCGACCAGGAGGAGCTCCGCTCCCTGGGCGCCGTCGGAGACGTTTGCCTGCACTTCTTCGACGCCGAGGGCAACGTGGTCGACTCCGCCTTCGACCGGCGGGTCGTGGGGATAAGCGTCGAGACCTTCCGCTCGGTCGAGCGCCGCGTCGCCGTCGCCGGCGGCGAGCGGAAGTACTCCGCCATCAAGGCCGCCCTCCGCGGCGGCTGGGTCAACGTGCTGATCACCGATCTGGAGGTCGCCCGGCGCCTGCTCGCCGATCCCGCCTGACCCCGGACGGCCGGTCGGCCTCCGCGAGACCACCGGGGCGGTGTACGGGCGCCCCGCCCGGCGGGAAATGTCGGGGTGACGGGGCAGAATCGCACGGACGGCGGACCCCGGACAGGAGGAGATCCACGGTGACCAGGTTCCAGGTGACGATCGACTGCGCCGATCCCGACCGGCTGGCGCGGTTCTGGGCCGGCGCGCTGGGATACAAGCCGGAAGACCCACCCGCGGGCTTCGCCACCTGGAAGGAGTACTGGCGGGACGTCGGCGTGCCCGAGGAGGAACTGGACGACCGCGTCGACTCCATCGTCGATCCGGAGGGCACCGGTCCGCGGATCTGGTTCCAGCAGGTCCCCGAGAGCAAGACCGTCAAGAACCGGCTCCATTTCGACGTCCGGGCCAGCGGCGGCCGCGGGCTCCCGCCGGAGATGCGCCGGGAGCAGGTCCGGGCCGAGGTCGACCGGCTGGTGGGCGCGGGCGCGACGGTGCTGCGCGTGCTGGACGAACCGGGCATCGACCACTACGCGGTGACCATGCACGACCCGGAGGGCAACGAGTTCTGCGTGACCTGAGCCCGGAGCCCCGCCGCCGGCCGGCCATGCCGGGGTTCCGGCACGGCCGGCGTGGGCGCGGACACTGGCGGGTACCGCCGGCGCCCTACTCGCTCCCGGCGGACTCCCGAGGCGCACGCGCGCCGGGGCGCGGCCGGGGCTTGCGCCCCGCATCACCCCGGGCCCCCGACCGCCCCGCATCACCCCGGGCCTCCGACCGCTCCGCGCGCAACCGGTCACGGGTGACACGGGCGACACGGGGGTCGTCGGCGAAGACCCCGTCCACGCCGAGGCCGTACACCCGCCTCAGCCACCCTGTCACATCGCCCTTGGCACGCCGGTAGGCACGCCCGCCGGGATCACCGCGCCGGTACTCGACCGGAAGCCACGCGTTGAGGTTGCGGATGGTCGCGGCGTGCACCAGGAGTCCCTGCTGATGGGCGTCCCGGACGAGCGAGCTGGGCGCCCCCAGCCTCCCGCTGGGCCCGGCGGCCACGATCCGCCTCGTGGACACGCCGACGCCGTCGGCGTACCCGGCGATCTCCCGCAGGCCACTCGGGGTGACGAGGTCGTCGTAGGTGCGCGGGTCATCGGCCGCGACCAGGTCGTACGGGGCACCGCTCGCGCCGATCAGCTGGATCAACCGCAACCGCGTGACGGGGCGCAGCCTCTTGAGGATCCCGGTCTCGAACGACTGGATGAACACCGGATCCTGCGCGTCGTCCCAGCCGTGCCGCCGGAAGGTCTCCAGCAGCGGCTCTTCGAGGGGCAACCCGATCGAGGCGAAGTGACTCGGGGCCTTGGTCTCGGCGTAGACGCCCACACCGTGCCGCTGCGCGAGCCGGACGATCTCGTCCAGTGTCGGGATGAGCGCCACCCCGTCGTAGGCCGTGTTGCCCCGGCGCCGTTTGGGGTAGCGCTCCTTGGCCCGGAGCGTGCGCAGTTCCCGCAGTGTGAAGTCCTCGGTGAACCAGCCGGTCTGCCGGCGGCCGTTGACGACCTTGGTCGTCTTCCGGCCGGCGAACTCAGGATGGTTCCTGACGTCGGTGGTCGCCGAGAGCTCGTTCTCGTGCCGCGCGACCAGCACGTGGTCCTTGGTGGAGACGAGGTCCGGTTCGATGTAGTCGGCCCCCATCCGGATGGCGGCCCGGTAGGACATGAGGGTGTGCTCGGGCCGGAAGGCGCTGGCCCCGCGGTGCGCGATGACGATCGGCCCGCGGTCGTCACGCCCGGGCTCCGCGAGCATCGGGCGCGCGGACGCGGCACTCGCGGAGACAGGACTCGCGGAGACAGCGCCTGTGGAGGTGGAGCTCGCGGACAGCAGGCGCGCGGAGGCCGGGTTTATGGACAGCGGGCGCGCGGAGGCCGGGCGGGCGGATCGTCCGGTCATCTGCCTGCGGTGCCGATCGGCGTACGGGCCACGGAAGCGCCTGGGCGCCTGGTCCCAGGACCGCTGGGACGCCGGTTTCCCGGGGCGACTCGCCGTCCATCCCTCCGAGCGCCCGGTTCTCCACCCCCCGGGTCGCCTCGCCGTCCATCCCTCCGAGCGCCCGGTTCTCCACCCCCCGGGTCGCCTCGCCG
>NZ_BAAAVI010000014.1:119473-148512 GCF_039534445.1 Streptosporangium fragile
GTCCATCCCTCCGAGCGCCCGGTTCTCCACCCCCCGGCTCTCGGACCGCTGGGACACCCGGCTCCTGGGACGCTTGGCCGTCGAGTCGGCGGACCACCGGGGCGTCCGCTGCCAGGACCGCTGGGACGCCCGCTTCCCGGGCCGCCTCCACCCCTCGGTCCACCTGGACACCCAGTTTCCGGGACGCTCGGCCGCCCGGCCCCAGTGCCGTCCGGCGACCGCGTCGCCAGGACGTTTGACCGACCAACTCGGCGACCGGTCACCTGCCGGCTTCGAGTGCTGGGTGGCGCCGACCGCCGCCACTCCGATGAGTAAAGCCAGCACACCGGCCCGCACAACGCTCATCCGGATACCCCCGCTTCTTCCTCGGTCGGGGGGCATACCTATACGAACGACTCTCTACCCGGAGAGACGGGACAGCTAACGACCGACGAAGATCATGCGGGCCGCCCGCGCGTTCCGCGAGAGCGCCCGCACTCACCGGACGGCGGGTGCGGACGGCTCTCCGTGATTCACGGAGAGCCGTTCCGGGGGGGCCGCCACGCGCGGGTCCGCCGACCCGGCGAAAGGCCGCGGTCAGGCGCGACGGGTCTTGGAGAGGGTCGCGTAGACGATGATGTTGTCGGTGTAGTGGCCGGTCTTGCTGTTGTAGACACCGCCGCAGGTGATCAGGCGGAGGGTGGCCTCGCCGGTGTTGCCGTAGACCCGCTTGGACGGGAACGCCTGCTTGCTGACCTGCTCGACGCCGTCGACCGTGAACTCGACGACGGCGCCGTCCGAGCGGGACACCTTGATCTTGTCGCCGCGGTGGAGCTCCTTCAGGCGGCTGAAGACGGCGGGCCCCTGGCGGTTGTTGACGTGGCCGAGGATCACCGAGGGCCCCTGCTGTCCGGGGATCGGGCCGTGCTTGTACCAGCCGGCCAGGTTGGGCTTGCTCAGCGGCGGAGTCTGGATCTCCCGCTTGGAGTCGACGCCGAGCGCCGTCAGCGGAGCCAGCACGCCGATCTTGGAGATGGCCAGCCGCCTGGGCTTCACACCGTCGCTCTTGAGCGGGGCCGGGGGCATGACGACGGGCAGCGGTGGCGGCGCCGTGGGTGCGGCGGCCGTCAGCGGCACGTTCGGACCGCCCGGCCCCACGGAGGACGGCACGGCACCGGCCGGGTTCGGAAGCTGCTGGCCGCCCTGAGCCTGCGGCGGCAGCGTGCTGTCGGCCGCCAACGGCACCGGGGGGCCGTACGGCTCGTCCTCGACCGCCGGCGTCAGGTACGCGAGCAGCCCCGCCATGATCACGCCCACGCCGCCGAGCGACCCGGCCACGAGCAGCGCCGGCATCAGCATGCCGCCCTTGCGCCTGGGCGCGGGCCCGCCGCCGTGGTAGGGATCGGGACCGCCCTGTACGGGTCCTTGGTACATCCGGAGCCCCCTTCAGCTATCCCTGTCCGCGCGCGTGCGCCGCGCGCCGTCTCGTCAACGCCACACCGCCCAGGACGCTTCCGGCCAGCATGGCCGTTCCCGCTCCGATGAGCCCCAGCCCGGAGCCCGGCTCCTCGGGCGCCTCACCGGTCTGGGCCCCGCCGCTGGGCGTGATGATCACCTGCGGGGTGGTGGGCGTTGGCCTGGTGGGGGTGACGGTGGCGGTGACGGTCAGCGTCGGCTTCGGCGTGGAGGTGATCGTGTTGGTGCCGTGCACCCCGTTCACCGGAGGAGTCGTCGTGCCGGTGCCGGTGGGGCTGGGCGAGGTGGTCGTGGGGGACGGGCTGGTCGTGGACGTCGTGGTGGGGGTGATCGTGGAAGTGGAGGTGTTCGTGGCCGTCGCCGTCGGGCTTCCCGAGCCCGACGGGTCGGGCGACTGGCTCGACCCGTCGGAGATGAGGACGTCCACCGAGACCGGCTTGCTGACGAGCGAGCACGTGGCCCGGTAGTCCTTCGGCGGGTTCTGCAGCTCCCTCGTGATCACCCGGAAGGCGTCGAGCTGCGCCCACTTGCCGTGCTCTTCGTTCACGACCTGGATGATGTGCTTGCCGTAGTTGAGGCCGCGGAAGCTCCACAGCGTCAGACCGCCCCGGTTGGCGTCGTTCGACGGCGTGCCGTCGGGCAGCTTCGAGGCGTCGATGGAGGCCGGCGTGGCGAGCTGGCCGTCGATGTAGAACTTGACCTTGCCCGCGCGGTAGTCGCGCTGGGCGACGTACTCGATCCCGGTGCCGGTGAACTGGAGAGAGGTCCTGGCGTTCCCCTCCACCGTGCGGTGGATGTCGTGGTGGTGGTCGTTGTTGTTCGCCGGCTGGTCGTTCAGGTCCTCCCAGAAGCCCGTCTCGTACTGCACCCGCGGGTCGTCGTCGTTGACCATGACCTCGCCGGCCGGCGGGGTGAAGTCCACGAACAGCTTCTGGGGCGTGACCTTGAGCGTGCCCGCCTTGGCGGTGTGGGCGGCGTCGGAGATCGTCTCGGGGAGCTTCAGGATGGTGCCGGGCTGGAGCTGGTTGGGCTGCTCCACGATTCCGATCGGCTGGAGGACGCCGGTCCAGATACCGGAGAGCTGCACCTCCCCGGTGACCTTGACCTTGGCGCCGGGAGCGAAGTAGTCCGGCGAGCCGAACCGGGTCGGGTCCTGCTTGTAGCCGAGCGTCCAGCCGATGCTGAGCGGCTCGCCGACCTTGAGCGTCGTGGGGATCGACACCTTCGTCCGCAGGTTGACCGTGCTGTTGTTCAGCGCGACTCCGCCGGTGCACGCGTAGTCGACCACGAGTTCGGCGTTGTTGGCGCGTGCCGGACCGGAGGGCAACGCGACCAGCGCACCGCCCAGCAGGCCCATGACGGAAATCGCGACAGACCTACGGAGTCCAGACCGCCACCGAACCACCACATACTCCGATCACGAGGGACGCCGGTCCCAGGTATGGCCATAGCAAACCAAGGGTAGATCGTACGGTTTACCCCGTCTCCGGCGCAGCGAGATGACGGTCACAGACGGAGACCGTGGCGGAGTTGTGATCTGCGCGTATCACCCCATTCCACCAATAAGCCCCACAGATGGTCGGAGGTGGGTGTACCTGCAAGTAACAGAATCGTATTCTGTTACTTGGATCCCAAGGAGGCAGACAATGCAGCGAGACCTCTTCGAGGAAGGGCACGAGCTCTTCCGCGAGACCGTGCGCGAGTTCCTGGCCCGCGAGGTGGCACCCCACCACTCCGGGTGGGAGAAGGACGGCATCGTCCCGCGAGAGGTGTGGAAGAAGGCCGGCGAGATCGGGATGTTCGGGTTCGGGGTGCCGGAGGAGTTCGGCGGCGCCGGGATCACGGACTTCCGCTACAACGCCGTGATCGTCGAGGAGATCATCGGAATCGGCGCGTCCGGCCTGGGCTTCTCGCTGCACAACGACGTGATGGCGCCGTACTTCGTCGACCTCACCGACGACGGGCAGAAGGCGCGCTGGCTGCCGGGCTTCGCCGCCGGGGAGCTCATCACCGCGGTCGCGATGACCGAGCCCGGCGCGGGCAGCGACCTGCAGGGCGTCCGGACGACCGCCGTGCGCGAGGGTGACCACTACGTCGTCAACGGGCAGAAGACCTTCATCACCAACGGCATCAACTCCGACCTGGTCGTGGTGGTCGCCAAGACCGACCCGGGGGCGGGCGCCCGCGGGATCTCACTGCTCGTGGTCGAGCGGGGCATGGAGGGCTTCACCCGGGGCCGCAACCTGGAGAAGATCGGCATGCACGCCCAGGACACGGCGGAGCTGTTCTTCGACAACGTGCGGGTCCCGGCGGCGAACCTGCTCGGCGGCGAGGAGGGGCAGGGCTTCTTCCAGCTCATGCGGAACCTGCCGCAGGAGCGCCTGTCGATCGCGGTGGCGGCGGTGGCGGCGGCGGAGACCGTGCTGAAGACCACGATCGAGTACTGCAAGAGCCGCACGGCCTTCGGCCGCACCATCGGCAGCTTCCAGAACACCCGGTTCGTCCTGGCGGAGCTGGACACCGAGGTGGAGATCGCCCGGCACTACGTGGACAAGTGCATCCGGGCGCTGAACGCCGGGCAGCTGAGCGTCGTGGACGCCGCCAAGGCCAAGTGGTGGACCACGGAGCTGCAGACCAAGGTCATCGACCGCTGCCTCCAACTGCACGGCGGCTACGGCTACATGACGGAGTACCCCGTCGCCAAGGCCTGGATGGACAGCCGCGTCCAGACCATCTACGGCGGCACCACCGAGATCATGAAGGAGATCATCGGCCGCTCCTTCGGTTTCTGACCTCCGGCGTCCCCGCACCCGCGCGGGGACACGGCAGCCGGGTCCAGGGCCCGCGGAGGACACGGCGGCCGGGCGGTGGCCCCCACGCCCGCGCGGGGACGCGGTCGCTGCAGCGGTAGGCCACGGCCGAGGAAGAGCGGCTCCCCCACCCGCGCGGGGACGCGACGTCCCCGCGCGGTAACACCCTCGGGCGCCGTCACTTCTTGACGTCGATGTCCTCGATCTGGACGACGGCCCCGTCCTTGATCGTCACCTTGGCGAAGAGGACGTCCCCCTTCCCGAGCGCCTTCCGCAACTGCTCCACGGAGCAGTCGCTCGACGCGCAGACCGTCCGCCGCTTGTCGAGCACGACCGTGTAGGGCAGCAGGAGCGCCTCCACCGCCTCGTCGCTCCCGGGGGTCACCGTGATCTTGTTGGCTCCCCGCGCGGCGAGCTGCCCGACGACCGTGGCGTCGGTGCCCCTGATTGCCGGCACGCTCGCCGACGGCGTCGCCGCGGGCGTGGAGACCTCCGCCGGCGCCGAGGGAGACGCGGATTCCTCGGCGGGGGCCGAGGGGGACGCCGGAGCGGACGCGGTCACGGTCACGGTGGCGGGCGCGACGGCCCCGGACGGACCGTCCCCGCCCGAGCAGGCGGACAGGCCCGTGGCGAGAGCGGCCACCAGGAGGATGTGCGTTGCCCTGAGCAATCTGTTCACGATGGGCAACGATCTCATGAGATCCGGGTGGCGCTGACCCACCGCGGGAACGGCACCGCCGACGCATACTGGTCAGCGGACCCTTTCCCGAGGTGGTGACGATGGACAGCGGGCTGATTCTGCTGGTGTTCCTGGCGTTCCTGTTCGCCTGGGGCCTGAACCGGGTACGGCGAGCCCTCCGGCTCGGCCCGGTCGCGTACGCCGGTGTCATGGTCGCGTTCGTCATCGTGATGCTCGCCATCTGGGGGCAGACCTTCCGTTAGGCCCGCACCGCAGGTCCCCGCCGGGGGAGCGAGCGGGCGCGTCCGCGGGGGCGCCGTCGGCGGCCCACCCCACCACCTTCACGCGGACGCCCCGGCGGCCCGCCCCCAGGTCTGCGCGGACGCCTCCAGGTCTGCGCGGCCCAGGTCTACGCGGAAGCCCCCAGGTCTACGCGGACGCCTCCAGCAGCACGGCCGCGACCAGCTCCGGGTCGTCGGTCATCGGAAGGTGACCGCAGCCCTTGAGCACCTTCACCCGCTGTCCCGACCACCGGGCGGCCCGCACGGCCTGCCGCCGGAGGAGCAGCCGGTCGTGCTCGCCCCAGGCGATCGTGACGGGCGCCTTCGGCGGGGCGGGCGGCATCAACCACGCGAACGACTCGAGGGTCTCGTCGAACCCTCGGGCGTCCCGCAGCGCCTGGGAGGCCGCGAGCAGCGCCTGCGGGGGGAGCCGGGAGGGGCGGGCCACCAGGAGACCGGCGGAGAGGATCCGGCCCAGGGGGTTCGTGGCGGCGGCATGGGCGCGCTCGGGCGGGATCGCACGGGCCGACGCCCGGGTCGCCCGCAGGACGGCCCGCGCGTACGCGAGTTCGGTACAGCTCCAGAATCCGGCGGGCGAGAGCGCGGTGGCCGTGCGGACCACGCCCCGGGCGGCCAGTTCGAGGGCGAGGTAACCCCCCAGCGAGTTACCCGCCACGTGGGGGTCGCGCAGCCCGAGCAGCGCGCAGAAGGACTCGATCGCGTCGGCGAGGGTCTCCGCCGTGTACGGCGTGCCGGACGGCAGCGGCGGCGAGACACCGAAGCCCGGCAGGTCGACGGCGATCACGTCCCGCTCGGCGGCGAGACGGTCCATCACCGGCAGCCACGCCTGCCAGTGATGCCCGATGCCGTGCAGCAGGATCAGGGGTGCCCCCGTCCCGCGGCGTTCGAAGGCAAGCTCCATGCCCCCGAGTCAAGCATCGTTGGGAAGACCGATCCAGTCCTGCCGCGCCGGCTCAGCGCGACTTCGTGGGGATCTCGAACCAGACGGCCTTGCCCTCCTTGGTCGGGCGCGAGCCCCAGCGCTTGGCGAGCTGGTCGACGAGGTACAGACCGCGCCCGCCCTCGTCGTTCTCACCGGCGCTGCGGATGCGCGGCAGCCGCAGGTCCTGGTCGAAGACCTCGACCCAGACGGACTCGCCGCCGCGGCGGAGGCGGAGGGTGAACTCCTTCTCGTTGACGACCTCGTCTTCGAAGCCGGGGATGTCCCATGACTCGTCGAACGGCAGAGGGGGGCCGTCCATCGTCAGCTCCCGGCGCGGGATGCTGGCGCTGGCGGCGTGCAGCACGACGTTGGTCACGACCTCGGAGACGAGCAGGCAGGCCAGCTCGGCGCGCTCCTCGGGGACGTTCCACTCGGCGAACGCCTCCGACGCCATCCGGCGGGCCTCGCCCACCATGATCGGTTGGGCCGGGAAGGTGCGCTCCTGGACGTCCAGGTTCTCGGGGGCGGACCTGACCACCAGGATGGCCATGTCGTCGTCGATCTCGCCGGGCACCGCGACGGTCGCGGCGTCGGCGATGCGCTCCACGGAGGCGTCGCTGATCTCGACGAGCCTGTCGCAGAGGAGCGCGAGGGTCTCCTCCACGTTGGGGGGCCGGCCGTCGGCGTCGCGGAGGGGACGGCGGTCGACCAGTCCGTCGGTGTACAGCAGCAGCGCGGCCCCGGGGGGCAGCGTGCGGGTCTCCTCCTTGTAGACCAGGTCGGCGTGGAGGCCCTTGGCCCGCACGCCCAGCGGCTGGCCGACCTCGTGGATGTCGAGCTCGGTGCAGGTGTCGCCGATGAGCAGCAGCGGCGGGGCGTGGCCGGCGTTGGCGAACGACAGCTGCCGTGACCAGGCGTCGTACACCAGGTACTGGCACGTGACGATGGGCGGGACGCTGACGTCGGTGCCGCTCTCGTCCTGCTCGGGGGTGGCGATGATGCGCGTCCACTCGTCGAGTCTGGCGAGGATCTCCGCGGGCGGCTTGTCGTCCTGGGCGAAGGCCCGCAGGGCGGCCCGCAGCTGCCCCATGACGGCCGCGGCCTTGGCGCCGCGGCCCTCGACGTCGCCGATGACGATGCCCACCCGGCCCGCCGACAGCGGGATGACGTCGTACCAGTCACCGCCGACCTGGGTCTGGATGCCCTGCCCGTGGCTGGCCAGGGGCGCGGCCGGGTAGTAGCGGACCGCGATCTCCAGCCCGTCGAGCTGCGGCAGCGCGCGGGGAAGCAGGTGCTTCTGGAAGGACTCGGCGGTGTGCCGCTCCTCCTCGAACAGCAGCGCGTTGTCGACGGCCAGGGCGACCCGGGTGGCGATGGCCCCCACGAAGTCGCGGTCGAAGGCGTCGTAGTGCGGGCTGCGCCGGTCGGTCAGGTTGGACAGCCCCAGGTACATCAGCCCGAGGGTCTCGCCCCGCACGGACAGCGGCGCCACGATGGCCGAGGTCATGCCGATCTCGGCGGCCAGGCGGGTGTTGGCCTCGCCGGGACTGGGATAGTTGGTCTGCGAGAAGTCCTCGACGAGGATCGTCTCCTGACGGCGCAGCGCGATGTCGGCGTAGTGCCCCGTCGGGTAGCGGATCTCCGCCCCGATCGGCGCCCAGGTGTTGGGCGGCGGGCTCCAGCCCCGGACGTGGGTGGAGACCCTGCGGATCAGCCGGTCGCCCTCCATCAACTCGATGAAGCAGTGGTCGGCGAACTGCGGGACCAGCATCTCGGCGACGCGCTTGAGCGTCTCCTCCACGTAGAGGGAGCCGGCGAGCCGCTCCCCGATCCGCTCGAGAAGGCCGAAGCGGTCTTTCTCCCGCTCGTTGCTGCGCATCGCCTCGCGGGCGGTGATGACGATGCCCGTCACCGACCCGGAGGGATGTCGCAGCGGCACGGCCTGGGCGCGGACGTAGATGATCGTCCCGTCTCCGCGCCTGACGTCGAACGTGCCCTCCCAGACGCCGCCTTTGAGCACGTGTTTGGAGAGCTCGACCGCGAGCGGGTGATCCTTCTCCATGATGCCCAGGGAGAGGGACTGGTCGCGGGGCCCCGACGTGCCGGGGCGCCCGAACAGCCTCTCCGCGAACGGATTCCAGTAGAGCAGGTTGCTGAACCGGTCGGTGACCACCACCGCCATCTCAGCCTGGTCCAGGACGGAACCAGCCGTAAGGTAATCGGCGGCGTCCTGGGAAACATCCCCCCACCGCTTCATCCGGTGACCGCCCCTCGGGGGCGGATGTGCACAAAGCGAACCACGGTTGCTCCTGCTGCCGTCTCGGTCTGGGAGTGGAGGGACTCCCGAACGGGATTCAACCAACAAGCAGAGGGGCCTTGGTCAGCGCGTGGAGACGAAGACATGCGCGGCAATGTCTCGCGGCAGAACCGCTGGAGAATTGTCCGCTTCGTCGTCACCTGTCACCCGCACACCGTCGTCGCTCGCCGCGAGCGTTACCTCGCGTCCGGGTTGTATCCCAACTTGCTTGAGTTTAAGCATCACAGCCGGATCGCTTTGCACTTGTTCGCTAATTCGCCGCACGACAACGGGTATATCTCTGGGTCCCGCCAGGGCGGCCATCGACGGCAGCGACTCCTGGCGGCCGTCGGAGACGCCGGAGACACCCAGCTCCTCCAGCCCCGGAATGGGATTGCCGTGCGGGTCCTGGGTGGGGTGGTTGAGCAGGCTGACCAGCCGCGCCTCCACCGATTCGGACATGACGTGCTCCCAGCGGCACGCCTCGATGTGCACCTCCTCCCAGGGGAGGCCGATCACCTGGGTGAGGAGACACTCGGCGAGACGGTGCTTGCGCATGACGCGGGTGGCGAGCGTGCGGCCAAGATCGGTCATGGTCAGGTGGCGGTCGCCCTCGACACGGACCAGACCGTCGCGCTCCATGCGGGCGACCGTCTGGCTGACGGTGGGACCGCTCTGCTGCAGCCGCTCGGCGATGCGCGCGCGCAGAGGGACAATGCCCTCCTCTTCGAGCTCGAAGATCGTACGAAGGTACATCTCCGTGGTGTCGATCAGGCCGTGTGCGGTCAAGGTTCCTCCCGTCCTCTCTCGATGCTACGTCCATCGCACGGTGTTCCCGAGGGGCCGGCGCGGAACTAGGAAGTCTGGACTCAGACCCTATTGGGAGATGCGCACGCGATGACAAAGGACGGCAACACCCCGGGGTGGGAAATCCTTCCCGACCTGCCTAAAGGCTTCTGACGACCGGACGGTATTTTCTGAAAGCCGGCACGGCGAGTCCCACGGCGAGCACGGTCACCGCGCAGGCGATCCCGCCGCCCACCCACGCCCCCGTGGCGCCGAACCACGACGCGGTGGCCCCGGCCCGCAGATCTCCCAGCCGGGGGCCTCCGGCCACGACCACCATGAACACGCCCTGCATCCTCCCCCGCATGTCGTCGGGCGCGTGGGTCTGCAGGATCGTCTGCCGCCAGACCGCGGAGATCATGTCGGCGGCCCCGCCGAACGCCAGCAGCGCGACCATCAGCCAGAGCTGGCCGACGAGCCCGGCGGCGGCCACGGAGAGCCCCCAGGCGGCGATGACGTAGGTGAGCGCGAGCCCCTGGCGCCGGACCCGGCCCACCCAGCCCGACAGCAGGCCGCCGAGCACCGAGCCGATGGCCATGCTCGCCGAGAGCCAGCCGAACGCGACCGGCGAACCGGCGAACCGCTCGTCGACGATCTCCGGGAACAGCGCCCTGGGCAGCGCGAACGCCATGGCGATGATGTCCACGACGAACGACATCAGCACGATCGGGTGCCCGGCGACGTAGCGCAGGCCCTCCACGACCGACCGCAGGCCCGGCCGGGTCGTCTTGCCGAGCGGCTCCAGCCGCGGCAGCCGCACCGCGGCGTAGAAGCCCGAGCCGAAGAGCACCGCGTCGATCAGATAGGCGGTGACGGCGCTGCCCCGGGCGAGCACGACCCCGCCCAGGAGCGGCCCGATCACGGTGCCGAGGCCGCCCACCAGGTAGCTGAGCGTGTTGGCCGCCGGGACCAGATCCGCGGGGATGAGCCTGGGGATGATGGCGTTCCTCGTCGGCCCGGTGATGGCGAACCCGGTGGCGTGCACGGCCACGACGGCCAGCAGCAGGCCGACGTTCGTGCTGCCCAGCGCGGCCAGGGCCACGAGGGCGAGCGTCGCGGACCAGGCGATCACCGAGCCGGCCAGGAGCAGCTTGCGCCGGTCCACCGCGTCGGCGACGGCCCCGCCCCAGAGCCCGAAGACGACCAGGGGGATCAGGTTGGCGGGGCCGAGCATGCCGACCCAGAAGGACGAATCGGTGATCTCGTAGATCTGGTGGCTGACCGCGACGGAGGTGAGCTGGAATCCGATGTACGACACGCCCTGCCCGGCCCAGAGCCGCCGGTAGGCGGGGATGCCGAGCGGGCGCGTGTCGGCGGCATGCCTGCGGACGAAGTCCCCGAACCCCACGCCGCTCCCCCTCTACCCGCCAGACATATGTGGATATATCAGTAAATGGAAGGCCGGGTGTCAGGGGGCCAGGCGTTCGATGATCCAGGAGGAACCCGAGCGACGGTAACGGAGACGGTCATGCATGCGGTCAGTCCGGCCCTGCCAGAACTCCACCTCGGCCGGCACCACCCGGAACCCGCCCCAGAAGTCGGGGATCGGCGGGTCGTCCGGCCAGCGGGCCGCCAGCTCCTCGTAGCGGGCGTCCAGCTCCTCCCGGGAGTGCACGACCGCCGACTGCCGCGACGCCCAGGCCCCGATCCGGGACCCGTACGGGCGGGACCTGAAGTAGGCGGCCGACTCCTCACGCGGCAGTCGCACGGCCGTCCCCTCCACCCGGACCTGGCGGCGGATGGAGTGCCAGGGGAAGAGCAGGGCGGCACGCGGGTTCTCCGTGAGGTCGCGGCCCTTGCGCGACTCGTAGTTGGTGTAGAAGACGAACCCGTTCTCGTCGTAGCCCTTCAGCAGCACGGTCCTGGCCGTCGGCCGGCCACCCGCCGAGGCGGTGGCGAGGACGGTCGCGTTCGGTTCGGGGAGCCCGGCGTCCACGGCCTCGCCGAACCAGAGGGCGAACTGCGAGACGGGGTCGGGCGCGAGGTCTGCCTCCAGCAGGGGCAGTCCTTCATAGGTGCGGCGGAGTCCCGCCAGGGAAGGCGGTCGCGAGGTGGCATCCACGGGAAGGTATTCTCGCGTGCCGAGCTGGAGGTACGCGCGGTGCCCCCTACCTGGGACGTTCGCGTTTCGACGGGTCCGGCAGCACACCGCTTCGACCCAGGGGGTTGAATATGACCCGCCGGTATCTCGACATCAAGGCTTTGACTTCAAGAAAGGGAGGCGGCCGAGAATGTCCGACTTCAAACCCGGGCTCGAGGGCGTAGTAGCCTTCGAGACGGAGATCGCGGAACCGGACAAAGAAGGGGGCGCCCTGCGGTACCGGGGCGTCGACATCGAAGAGCTGGTCGGCCGCGTCTCCTTTGGACACGTGTGGGGCCTGCTCGTCGACAACAAGTTCCAGCCGGGGCTCCCCCCGGCCGAGCCTTACCCCATTCCTGTCCACTCCGGTGACATCCGCGTCGACGTACAGAGCGCGCTGGCCATCCTGGCGCCCTCGTACGGCTTCAAGCCGCTGCTCGACATCGACGACACGCAGGCGCGCGAGGACCTGGCCAGGGCCAGCGTCACCGCGCTGAGCTTCGTCGCCCAGTCCGCCCGCGGGCTCGGCAAGCCGATGGTCCCGCAGAGCGAGGTCGACAAGGGCCAGAGCATCGTCGAGCGGTTCATGATCCGCTGGCAGGGTGAGCCCGACCCCAAGCATGTCAAGGCCATCGACGCCTACTGGACGTCCGCGGCCGAGCACGGCATGAACGCCTCGACGTTCACCGCCCGCGTCATCGCGTCCACCGGCGCCGACGTGGCGGCGGCGCTGAGCGGCGCGGTCGGCGCGATGTCCGGTCCGCTGCACGGCGGGGCCCCGGCCCGCGTGCTGCACATGATCGAGGGCGTCGAGCAGGTCGGCGACGCCAAGAAGTACGTCCAGTCGGAGCTCGACAAGGGCCAGCGCCTGATGGGCTTCGGCCACCGCGTCTACCGCGCCGAGGACCCCCGGGCGCGCGTGCTCCGCCGCACCGCCAAGGAGCTCGACGCACCGCGCTACGAGGTGGCCGCGGCGCTGGAGAAGGCCGCCCTGGAGGAGCTGCACGCCCGCAAGCCCGACCGGGTGCTCGCCACCAACGTCGAGTACTGGGCGGCGGTCATCCTGGACTTCGCCCAGGTTCCCGCGTCCATGTTCACCTCGATGTTCACCTGCGCCCGCACCGCGGGCTGGGCCGCCCACATCCTTGAGCAGAAGCGCACGGGCAGGCTGGTCCGCCCCAGCGCCAACTACGTGGGTCCGCCGCAGCGCTCGGTGCACGACGTCCCCGGTGCCGCCGAGGTCATCGGCACCTTCTGACCGGTCTCCCGTACGGCTGTCGCGCGTCGTCCCGCGCGGCAGCCGTCGCACGTCCGGCCCCGGCCCCGGCACCGAGCCGTCCGGGCCCCGGACGCCGGGCGGCCCGGCCGTCCGCCCGCGGGTCGCGGCCTCCCCGTCCCGCGCCGAGGGCCGGTTTCGGCCCGCATTCCCGTCTCAGAATCCGGACCCTGTCCTGGATCGATCCGCGGGCTCAGTAGGCTGGTCAGGTGGCTGACATCGTGATTCCCTCTGACATCAAGCCCGCCGACGGCCGTTTCGGCTGCGGGCCCTCGAAGGTGCGCCCCGAGCAGCTCGCGGCTCTCGCGGCCTCCGGATCCAGCGTGATGGGCACCTCCCACCGCCAGAAGCCGGTCAAGTCGCTCGTCGGGCGCGTCCGCGCGGGGCTGTCGGAGCTGTTCTCCCTTCCCGAGGGGTACGAGGTCGTCCTCGGCAACGGCGGCACGACCGCGTTCTGGGACATCGCCGCCTTCGGGCTCATCCGTGAGAAGTCGCAGCACCTGCACTTCGGCGAGTTCTCCTCCAAGTTCGCCGCCGTGGCGGCGAAGGCCCCGTGGCTGGCCGGCCCGAGCGTCATCAAGTCGGAGGTCGGCACCCACCCCGAGGCCCGCGCGGAGGAGGGCGTCGACGTCTACGCCCTCACCCACAACGAGACCTCGACCGGCGTCGCCATGCCCATCAAGCGCGTGGGCCAGGAGGGCTCGCTCGTGCTCGTCGACGCCACCTCCGGCGCCGGCGGCCTGCCCGTCGAGGCGAGCGAGTTCGACGTCTACTACTTCGCCCCGCAGAAGAGCTTCGCCTCCGACGGCGGCCTGTGGATCGCCCTCATGTCGCCGGCCGCGCTGGCCCGGGTGGACGAGATCGCCTCCAGCGGTCGCTACATCCCCGAGTTCTTCAGCCTGCCGGTGGCGATCGACAACTCGTCCAAGGACCAGACCTACAACACCCCGGCCGTGGCCACGCTGTTCCTGCTCGCCGACCAGATCGAGTGGATGAACGGCAACGGCGGCCTGGCCTGGACGACCGCCCGCTCGGCCGACTCGGCCCAGCGTCTCTACACGTGGGCGGAGAAGACCTCCTACACCACCCCGTTCGCCGGGCCGGAGTTCCGCTCCAACGTCGTCGGCACGATCGACTTCGCCGACGGGGTCGACGCCTCCGCGGTGGCCAAGATCCTGCGCGCCAACGGCATCGTCGATACCGAGCCCTATCGCAAGCTCGGCCGCAACCAGCTGCGCGTCGCGATGTTCCCGGCCATCGACCCCGATGACATCGAGGCCCTGACCACCTGCATCGACTACGTGGTCGAGCGCCTCTGACGACGTGCTCGGGCGGGGGCCGGCACCCGGCTCCCGCCCGCGACGGCCCGGTCAGACTCCCCGGCCCGCCCGGCGGCCGGGTCCGTGAGCCTGGGGCAGCACCGTGGTGCCCTGGTTCTGCGCGTGGGCCCGCTCCCCCGCGCGCCGGGCGAGCTCGTGCAGCAGGCGCAGGGCGTCGTCCGGATCCACCCCCTCGGCGAAGCGCGAGAGCACCGGGGCCCGGTCGGGGCTGTCGGCCAGGGCGTCCAGCATCAGCCCGGCGACGTGCTCGTCCCGGGAGCGGCTGGCGGTGTAGCGGAAGGCGTTGCGTGCGGGCGCCCGCTGGAGCAGCCCCTTCCTGACGAGCCGCTCGGCGACGGTCTGCACCGTGGTGTACGCCAGCGGGCGTTCGGCCTCCTCATTGAGCATGTTCTGCACCTGGCGGACCAGCAGCGGCTCCTCGCAACCCCACAGCACATCCATGATCGCGCGTTCCAGGGATCCCAGATTCACCTGCGCCCACCTTCCGAGGGTCACGCCCGGCGACGCAGGCCCTCTGGAACATGGACGGGCACGGAGCCAGGCAAGTTCGCATCGTGAAATTTGGTCACATTGTCACTTAAATCCCCCGAGGCGGCCATAGCCGGGCGTGATCTGTAGAGTCACCTCCCGCACGACCGGCAGCAATCAGGGGAGTTCAGCGCGCGAGTCCGGCCACGGGACCGCCTCGCTTCCCGGGCTCGGCCGGCCCGTCCCGGCGTACCGCCCCGCGGCGGGGACAGGACCCTCCGGCCTCAGAACTCGTCGGCGCCGGTGACCTGGGCGATGGGGAAGACGTGACGCGAGGCGGCGCAGACGGTCTCCAGGGTGTGCACCGGGGTGCCGTCGTCGGAGTAGGCGGCGCGCAGGATCTGCACGACCCACTCCCCCGGGTCGAGGTGGAGGGTCTCGGCCTCGGACGGCGTCGGCGGGCGGGCGACCAGATACTCCTCCGCGTGGCCGAACCGGTGACCGAGGGCCTCGATCCCCGCCTGCAGGCTCGGCCGGAGGAATCCGGGGTCCGTCAGCGGGGTGCCGCCGAAGAGGTCGAGACGCAGGTAGCTGGTGGCGATCCGCACGGGCACCCCGTCGGCGGACATCATTTTCCGCCGGGCCAGGACCTCGGTGCCGGGCTCGACGCGCAGGGCGGCGGCGACGTGGTCGGCGGCCCGCTCCGGGCCCACGTAGAGCATGCGGCGCGAGGGGCGGACACCCTGCCGCTCGGACTCGGCCATGAACAGCGACGCCGACCCCCGCACGGCCGGTTCGGTGGGCAGCGTCCGCCGGACCAGCACGCGGGGCTCCCCCCGCCCTCCCGGAGACGCGCCCCCCACTCCGCCGACCGCCGTGACATCGGTCACGATCTCACCCCCACGCGTACCGGCCCTCCTGGAGGATGGCACTCCAGATCGACCTTATTCGATCCAGGAGGGCTCCTCTCCCCCGGATCACCCCTCCCCCGACCCCCGGGGCCCGTAAAGCCTTCCACAGCTCGCACAGGCCCGCGCAGCCGTACGGCGGAAGGCGGGCGGGCGGCGCGGCCCGGCGAACGACGGCGGGAGGCCGGGACGGCGCCTCGAACCCGGGGACCCGGGCGGCGCCCCGGGGCGGGGGCCGGAGAGGCCGGCGGGAGAGGGCTAGTACGGGGAGACCGCCGGGCGGCGCTTGCGGCGCACGACCCAGGCCGCGACGACGCCGCCGACGAGACCGAACAGGTGGCCCTGCCAGGAGATGCCGTCCTCGCCCGGGAGCACGCCCCAGATGATCGAGTAGTAGGCGATCGCCACGCCGACGCCGATCACGATGTCGAGGGCCCGCCGGTCGAACAGGCCCCGGGCCACGACGAAGCCGAAGTAACCGAAGACCAGGCCGCTCGCGCCGACCGTGACGGCCGTCGGCGAGCTGGTGAACCAGACGCCCAGGCCGCTGACGAGAACGATGATCAGACTGGCGGCCAGGAAGCGGCCGATGCCGCGGAGCGCGGCGAAGAACCCGAGGATCAGCAGGGGCAGCGAGTTGGCCATCAGGTGGCCGAAGCCGCCGTGCAGGAAGGGGGCGAGGAAGATGCCGCCCAGCCCTTCCGGGTCCCAGGCCCGGATGCCGTAGAGGTCGAACTCGCCCGGCAGCACATAGTCGGCGACCTCGACCACCCACATGACCGCGACCAGGAGGATGTTGACGATCGCGGCGCCCACGGCGCCCACGGCCAGGTTTCCGGCTCTGCGTTTGAGGTGCGCGCCGGAGGGTCGGCCGGTGGGGGTCATCCCGGTCGAGTAGTCGTTCATGCACTCTCCTGGCCTCGGAGGGGTCGAGTGGCTGTCAAGTGCCCCCGCCGCACCTGTCCACACCTTTACCGTACGCACTCCGGGCCATGAACGCGCCGGGCGCGACCCGTCGGATCGCGCCCGGCGCGCGGAGAGGTGAGGGACCTGCCCGCCCCGCCGCGGAAGATCCCGTCCTCCCGGAGGCTCCGGGGAGTCCCCGGTTCCGGGAGAACGGCGCGCGAAGACCTACTCGCCCTTCCACCGGGGGGCGCGCTTCTCGGCGAAGGCCGCCGCGCCCTCCATCGCGTCCTTGGAGCCGAACACCGGATTGATGATCTCCGCCTGCTTCTTGAACATCTCGTCCCTGCTCCAGTCGGCGGACTCGACGATCACCCGCTTGGTCGCGGCGAGCGCCAGCGGAGCGTTGGCGGCGATCTTCTTGGCGAGCTCGACCGCCCTGGCCAGCGCCTCACCCACGGGCGTGACGTGGTTGACCAGGCCGACCTCGTACAGCCGGGAGGCCGGGAAGTGATCGCCGGTCAGGGCGATCTCCATCGCGATGTGGTACGGGATGCGCCGGGGCAGCCGCATTATCCCGCCCGCCCCCGCGACCAGGCCGCGCTTGGGCTCGGGCAACCCGAACGTGGCCTCCTCGGAGGCGACGATGATGTCGCAGGCCAGCGCCAGCTCGCAGCCTCCGGCCAGGGCGTAGCCCTCGATGGCGGCGATGATCGGCTTCTTCGGCGGCGCCTCGACGATCCCGCCGAAACCCCTGCCTTCCAGGACCGGGAAGTCCCCGCTGAGGAAACCCTTCAGGTCCATGCCCGCCGAGAACGTGCCGCCCGCGCCGGTGAGGACGTAGGCCGCCACGTCCTTGCGCTCCTCCAGCTCGTCCAGCGCGGCGGCGATGCCCCGGGCGACCGCGCCGTTGACGGCGTTCCTGGCCTGGGGGCGGTTGATCGTGATGACGGCGACCCCGCCGTCGACGTCGACCAGAACCTCGTCAGACACCGGGTGACTCCTACTTGGGCTGGAAGCGGATGCCGCCGTCGAAACGGATCGTCTCGGCGTTCATGTAGTCGTTCTCGATCAGCGAGCGGACCAGGTGCGCGAACTCCGAGGCCTGGCCCATGCGCTTGGGGAAGACCACCGGGGCCACGAGCTTGGCCTTGAACTCGTCGGCGTTGGCCGAGAAGCCGTAGATCGGGGTGTCGATGATGCCCGGGCAGATCGTGTTGACGCGGACGCCGATGGCGGCGAGGTCACGCGCGGCCGGGACGGTCATGCCGACGATCCCGCCCTTGGACGCCGAGTAGGCCACCTGGCCGGTCTGCCCCTCCAGCGCCGCCACCGAGGCGGTGTTGATCACGACACCGCGCTGGCCGTCCGCGTCGACCGGCTCCGTCTTCGCGATCGCCGCGGCGCCGATGCGCATGAGGTTGAAGGTGCCGATCAGGTTGACCTCGATGACCTTTCGGTAGGAGGCCAGGTCGTGGGGCGAGCCGTCGCGGTTGACGGTCCTGCTCGCCCAGCCGATGCCCGCGCTGTTCACCACGACGCGCAGCGGCTTGCCGGTCGCCACGGCCGCGTCGACGGCTGCCTGCACCTGCTCCTCGTCGGACACGTCCGTCTTGACGAAGACGCCCCCGAGCTCGTCGGCCAGGGACTTGCCGCGCTCCTCGTTGAGGTCGGCGATGACGACCGTGACGCCGTGCGCGGCGAGGTCGCGGGCCGTGGCCTCACCGAGACCGCTGGCGCCACCCGAGATGATTGCTGCTGCTCCGTTCAGGTCCATGAGCGGACTCTAACGCGGAGACCGAATGAAGTTCTACTCGGGGTGGGCTAAATCTCTCCGACGGCGCTGCCCACGTCGGGGTAGACCTTTATCCGCCGGTCGAGGCCGGTCGTCCGCAGGATCCGGGCCACCGGCGCCTGGGGCGCGGCCAGGCAGACGCCGCCGCCCTCCCCGGTGGCCAGGCGCCACGCCTCGATCAGGACGGACAGTCCGCTGGAGTCCATGAACGACAGGTCCGTGAGATCCAGGACGAGCCGGGCGCCGTCCATTTTGATCGCGTCACGGACCTCGTCCCGCAGGAAGGGAGCGGTGAACAGGTCGAGTTCGCCCTCGACGGCCACCACCACGGCGTCACCGACGGCGCGGCGAGCCAGCCGTAGCTTCATCAGTCCTCCTCGCGCCCACAGGGCAGACCCACTTTACTTCGCCGTCGCCCGGCACGAGGTCATGCGCGGTCCTCCCCGGGAAGTTCCCGTCAGGGCGGTGCGAAACCGTAGGGCAGTTCGAGCCGGTGGGCGGCCAGGAGCCCGGCGTCGGAGAGGATCTCACGGGTCGGGCCGTCGGCGGCGATCACGCCATCGGAGAGGATGAGCGCGCGCTCGCACAGCTCCAGCGCGTAGGGCAGGTCGTGGGTGACCATCAGGACGGTCACGTCGAGCGCCCTGAGGATCTCGGCCAGCTCACGGCGGGAGGCCGGGTCGAGATTGGACGACGGCTCGTCCAGCACCAGGATCTCCGGCTCCATGGCCAGCACGGTGGCCACCGCCACCCGGCGGCGCTGGCCGAAGGACAGGTGGTGCGGCGGCCGGTCGATCGCCTCCAGCATCCCCACGCGCTCCAGCGCGTCCTTGACACGGTGCTCCAGTTCCTCGCCCGTCACCCCCAGGTTGGCCGGGCCGAAGGCCACGTCCTCGCGGACGGTCGGCATGAAGAGCTGGTCGTCGGGGTCCTGGAAGACCAGGCCGACCCGCCGGCGGATCTCCCGGAGCGTGCCCTTCTCCACCGGCAGCCCGGCCACGGTCACCGTGCCGTGCCCGGCGGTCAGGATGCCGTTGAGATGCATGACCAGCGTGGTCTTGCCGGCGCCGTTCGGCCCGAGCAGCGCCACCCGCTCCCCGCGCTCCACCCGGAAGTCCACGCCGAACAGCGCCTGCGTGCCGTCCGGGTACGCGTACGCCAGGCGGCGCACCTCCAGCGAAGGCGCCGTGCCAACCGGTGTCATGCCAGCCCCCAGGTCCCGAGCAGTACGGCGAGCGCCGCGCCCGGCAACATACCCGCCACGAGCCACTGCCGCGACGAGGCGGCCAGATCCTGGATGACCGGCATCGAGCCGGTGTAGCCGCGGCTGAGCATCGCCAGGTGCACCCGCTCGCCCCGCTCGTACGAGCGGATGAACAGCGCCCCGGCCGACCGGGCGATCACCGGGATGTGCCGCACGTCCCGCGCCACGAACCCCCTCGACTCCCTGGCCACCCGCATCCGGCGCATCTCCTCCAGGATCACGTCCATGTAGCGGAGCATGAACATGGCGATCTGCACCAACAGCGGCGGGAGCCGCAGCCGCTGCGCGCCCAGGAGCATCAGCCGGGGCTCCGTGGTGGCCGCCAGCAGGATGCTCGCGACCACGCCCAGGGTGGCCTTGGCCAGGATGTTCCAGGCGGCCCAGAGCCCCTCGACGCTGAGTGACACCCCCAGCACGGCCACCCGCTCGCCGATCCCGATGAAGGGGACGGCCAGCGCGAACGCCACGAACGGGATCTCGACCGCCATGCGCCGCAGCACGAAGCCCGGCGGGACACGCGCGGCGTACGCCGCACCGGCCAGCAGCGCGGCGTACAGGCCGAAGGCCCCGAACCACTCGCGCGGGGTGGCCACGACCACCAGGGCGAACCCGGCCGCCGCCGCCAGCTTGCACTGGGGCGGCAGCCGGTGCACGGGCGTGTCGCCCGGCCGGTAGAGCTGGTGGTGATGACCCGCGCCCACTAGGCGGAGACCTTGCCTTCGGCGGTTCCGGCGGTTCCGGCGCCCCCGGTCTCCCCGGCCTTCCCCCGGCGGCGGACGGCGACGAAGAGCCCTCCCCCGGCCACGAGGGTCGCCCCGACGCCGATGAGACCGGCCACGCCGACTGGGATGCCACCCGCCTCGCCGTAGTCGGCCAGCGGCTGCTCGCCCAGCGCGTGATCGGTGGCCTGGCCGATGAAACCCTTGTCCTCGGCGACCCGCTCCAGGCCGTCGGGCGAGGAGGAGGCGTAAAAACTGACGACGCCCGCCAGCAGCGCCGCGACCACGACGCCCGCCGGCAGGAACCAGCGACGCCCGCCCGGGGCGACCGGCGCCGGCGACCGCCCGGCGACCGTGATGTCGCCGTCGGCGCCGCGCAGGAGCAGCGGCGCGGCCAGCCCCCGCGCGCCGTAGACGAGGTCGGGACGGACCGCCAGCACGGTGCTGACGGTGACCGCGGTGATCAGGCCCTCCCCGACGCCGATGAGCAGGTGGACGCCGCCCATGGCCGCGGCGACCGTACCGACCTCGACGGGCGCGGTGCCGCCGATCCAGAACAGCAGCGTGAAGGCCAGTGCCGTGGCGGGCACGGAGAGCAGCGCGGCGGCGAACGAGGCCGCCACGACGGCCGGCCTGCTCCTCGCGCTCCGGGTGATCAGGCGGAAGACGCCCCAGCCGACCAGGACGGCGACGACCCCCATGAGTGTGATGTTGACGCCGAGCGCGGTCAGGCCGCCGTCGGCGAAGAAGAATCCCTGCACCAGGAGGACCACGGCGATGCACAGCACGGCCGTGTAGGGGCCCACGAGTATCGCGGCGAGCGCGCCGCCGAGAAGGTGCCCGCTCGTCCCCGCGGCCACCGGGAAGTTGAGCATCTGCACGGCGAAGACGAAGGCGGCGACGAGGCCCGCCATGGGAGCGGTCCGGTCGTCCAGCTCACGGCGCGCACCACGCAGGCAGACCGAGACACCGGCCGCCGCGACCGCTCCCGCCGAGATGGACACGGCCGCGTTGAAAAAACCGTCCGGTACGTGCACGTCAAGCCTCCGAAGCGCGGATTTGACCCCACTTTAGGCCATGGGCTTGTACTTGCAAGATACTGGCATCAACGAATCATGCGCCTGACGAACGTGCGGGGGCCGAGGGTGCGGACCACCGTGCTGAGCCGGCCCTTCCCGGCGGTCGCGTAGGGCCGGACGCTCCAGCGGATCGCGCCCCGCCACCACGTGCGCGGTTCGGCGATCACCTCCGGCGCCGCCTCGACCCTGAAGCGGGCGGGCGGCCCGCCCAGGTCCACCTCCAGATAGGCGTCCCAGGTGCCGGGGCTCAGCCGGCCCATGGCCTGCCCGGCGGTGAAGACGCCGCCGTCTCCGGTCGCCGCCGTCTCACGCCGCTCACGCCCCGACTCGCGTTCCCGCCAGACCAGATGGCGTGCGACCGAAGCCGCCACGGCCTCGCCGCCCACGGTGACCTCTCCGTCGAGGACCAGCCGGTGCCCGGCCGCCCAGCGGGCGCACACCAGCCGCACACAGCCCGGGACCGCGATCACATGCCCGCCGACGTCAAGACTGAGGTTGCCGTAGGGCCGGGTGAAGTACGGCAGGGCGACGGCGGCCCCGGCCACCCTCGGCTCCGGCGGGGCGACGCGGCCGTCACGGTCGGCACCGAGACGCGCGATCCGCGGCACACCCTGGAAGTCAACCCGGATGTGGACATCCCAGACCCCGGAGGGCAGCCCGCAGGCGTCCACGACCCCGGTGAACCCCGCGCAACCGCCGGTCACCGGGATCACGACCTCCTCCTGCGGGCCGGGGCCCTCGTGCCGGCGCCGCAGCACCAGGGCCGGGGTTCCACCGGGGATCTCCAACCGGCCGTACTGCTCCGGCACGCCCAGCGCGACCTTCCCGGAGACGACCAGCCGCCCCCGCTCGTCCCAGCGGAGCCCGGTGAGCTCCCGGCGGACCGCGGCCGACTCGATGTGCGCCAGCCGGACGAGGCGGTCGATGTCCTCCAGCGCGGCGATCCGGCTCCGGTCGATCGCGGGGAGCCGGGCGCGGACCCCGTCGGTCAGCCACCGGTCGCACATGTCGGCCACCTCGGCCACGATCTCCTTGCGCTCGACCTCCCCCGCCTCCAGGAACGGCCGGCCGAGGCTGCCGAAGGCGTCCAGCCGGAAGTGGCGCCGCAGCAGGTGGTCGCGCAGGTCGCCGGGGCGCACGTGGGCGAGCATCAACTCGATCGGCCGCCTGATCATCCGCAGCCAGGCGACCGGGTCACGACTGCCCGGGCGCTGCATGATGCTGGTGCCGTCGGGCCGGTCGACCAGGTGGTAGCAGTCGTAGTCGGCGACCACCGAGATCACCTCGGCGTGGCAGTACGCGTGGGTGGTGAAGACGACGTCCTCGCCCACCAGGAGCGTCTCGTCGAAACGGATGGCGTACCGCTCCAACATCTCCCGGCGGAAGAGCTTGAAGCAGCTCAGGCTGTTGTAGACCGCGCTGTCACCGAGCGGCGCCCGTTCGGCGTTCTCATGGAACATCGAGACCGGCGCCCGGCGGTCATGTCCGACGATCTTGCCGAGCACGATGTCCGAGCCGTTACGGTCGGCCATCGCGAGCATCCGCTCCAGCGCCTCGGGACCGAGGTAGTCGTCCGCGTCGCAGAAGAACACGTATCTGCCGCGCGCGTGGGCGAGCCCGACGTTGCGCGGCCGGCCCGCGCCGCCCGACGCCTCCTGTTTGACGACGCGGATGACACCGCGGTGGTAGGAGGCGTACAGGTCGAGCAGGTCGGTGCCACCGTCGGTGGAACCGTCGTCGACGACCACGATCTCCAGGGCGACGCGCTGGACGAGCAGTGAAGTCAGGCACCGGTCGAGATAGGGCCGGCAGTTGTGGACGGGGACGACCACGGTGACGTCGACCTCGGGCCGGACCACCTCCTCCCTGGTGATGCCGGAGCCCTCCCCGATGCTGTCGGAGCCGCCCTGCCTCATGCGGACTCGCTGGAGGATCGTTCCCGTCACCGCCGCGCCCCTCGTCGGTCACTTTCTGCTTATCTGGCATCTCAGTATGTGACGAAGAGCCTCCCGTGCGAGGCGGATCCGCCGGGTTGGTTCCCCGGCCTTCCGGCCAGGGCCGCCGCTTCGGAGGGAAACAAGTGCTTCGTCCGCCTCGCCCGTCCCGTCTCCCTCGGCTCGACCCGCACATCCACCTCCCCCGCCCGGCCCGTGCACGCCTCACCACCCCTCATTGCCTCTCGTCACCCCGACCGGCCCGGCGGCTCGGCACGCCCCGACCGGCCCATACATCCGGCGGCCCGGCACACCTCGGCCGGCTCATACGTGCCCGCCGCTCCTGCCGACCCGCGCGCGGCCCCCGCCCCGACCGGCCCGGACGCCCGAACGCCCGGACGCCCGGACGCCCTCGCATGCCCATAATCGTTGCCCGGCGGGCCCCCGCCCCGTACCGGCCGACGAACCCCGAGGAGATCCGCGCCGCACGCGCTGAACGTCCCCGCAACGGGCCTGACCGCGCTCCCCGAGTCCCCCGGCGAGCTGGCCGGGCTGAGCAGCGCAGACCTGGCCTGGAACGAGCTGGACCGGCTGCCCGGCTGGGTCGGCGGCCTGTCCGAACTGGTCCACCTCCAGCTGGACGGCAACCGGCTGCGCCGCCTCACCCACCTGGATCTGCGCAACAACCGCCTACGCGAGGTCCCTGACGTCCTGGGCGACCTGCCCGCCCTGGAGAAGCTCGACCTGCGCTGGAACAAGCTCGGACGTCAAGCGCGTGAGCGATCGGCGTGGAACCGCGGATGCCGGAAGAGCCGCGAAAGGTCCGGGCCACCGGACAGGGCATCCCCCGCGCGGGCGGCGCCGATCCGGCAGCACGCCGTCAGGATCAGGACAGGATCGTCGTGCAGACGCTCTCGGGGGCGTTCACGAGAGCCTGGACCGACGGGCACGGAAGATCGTGGAGTTCGGCCGGACAGCAGAAGGCCGGGCCCCCGAATCCCGGGTGACCTGGCCTTTGCCACGAGCCGACGAGGGGAATCGAACCCCTGACCCACAGATCGCAAGATCTCCGTGCGCGCCCCTCCGACCTGCTGCGTCCCAGATCAGGAGAGGTGTCACCCTGCCGGCGAGTCCTCATGACCGCCCCTCGTTCCCCTGCCTTGCCGGCACGCGAGCGGCACGGCCGGAGAACCCCGTGCGGACGCGCACACCCCTCCCCGCCGGTTCTTCCCGTCGTTGTCGTCTCACTCTCCGGGGAGCGGGCCGTAGGACGACGGTGACGGGAAGAACCAGCCCTCCGCCACCTACGAACCCGGCCCTTGCCCCCGATGATCATCCGAAGCCGGAGGCTGGTTTGTCAGCTTCCCTCGCTACAGTCGGCCCGTGAGCGATGGTCAGACGGCGCTGGATCAGCTCATCGCCCGGGTGCCTCCACCGGCCGGCCTGTCACCGGTGACGCTCGATTGGGGTCAGGTCTTCGCCGCCTTCGAGACGGAGTTGCCATGGGACTTCGTCGAGTTCGCCGAGCGCTACGGGGCGTGCGAGTTCAACCAGTGGCTGGGCGTCAACGACTTCCGCCATTCGCATGACGGCGATCCTCGGCGGGGACCGCAGTCCGCGGGAGACGTCTATCGCGTCCTGCGCAGTGCTCACCCGGCGTCCTATCCGTTCGCGGCCCGGCCTGAGCCTGAGGGTTTCCTGGCCTGGGGAGCCATCATCGACGGTGACCACTTCGGGTGGTTGACGGTGGGTGACCCCGATGACTGGCCGGTGGTGGTCTGGCCTCGGCACCGCGAGCAGGGCCCGGCTGTTCATGTGCCGATGACGGAGTTTCTGCTGCACTGGGTTTCCGGCAGCGCGCTGAGGCTTCCGGAACTCCCGGTCTTCGACGAGATCACGTGTGGCGTCTGGGCCTGCCGGGAGTGCGCTGGGCCGGTTGATCGCTGACGGTGCCCGCGAGTGGGCGGCGGCGTGTCGCTGGGATCGGCGAGTGCGTCGGTTGCGGCGGGCGCGCGGGTCGGTGGACGGCCCGGGGCGCCGCCGGCCGGGACCGGCCCCCAGGCCGCACGCCCGGACGGCGGGCGGCGGGCGGCGGAGGGCCGGGTGCGGCGGCGCCTTGATACTCGATACTCGCGAGAACAATTCGGCAATGGTTACGGCGTCGCCAGAAGATTGCGGCATGGTTCCGCGTTCAGCAAGTCAGTCGTAGTTCGTGCACGTCGCGTACCAATCGCCGATCACATGGTTGACCGTCGAGACGCCGAGGTCCTTCGTTCGCCCCTCCGGGACGTGAGAAAATCCGCATTTCTCAAGCGTGCCTCCGGTGTTGGCCACGCCGAGGCGGGTGATTCCGCCCCATCTTTGTGCGGTTTCGATGGTGAACAGGCCGACACGCTGTTCCCTGAACGACACACGATCCTGTTCGGGTAACGACTGCGAATAGGCGGTGAGAGCGGACTCGGAGATCAGAAACGCTACCCGCATCGGAACCGGGGAGTTCGCCAGCGCGAGCGTAAACGCCCCGATGAGTGGCATCGCGATGATCCACGGGCTACGCCTGTATCTGCTGTCCCGTGTCATGAGAAGCGAGACCCATATGAGGCCGGACAAGAGCCATATGGGGACGGCGAAGAGGCCCAAGAGATGGTGGCCGCCGGGATAAGCCGCAGCGAAGAGGGTCAGGACGGCACTGATGACAACGGGGCCGAAGACGAGTCCTAATCGCCACCACTGGCTCCTATTCGGCGCCTGGTGCCGGATGACTGACGGGGTGAGCATACGAAGGACCCTAGCCGGGTGAACCGGAGAATGCCCCTGCCGTTCGCCGTGCAGGCCATCCGCAGTAGAAGGCCGGGCCCCGAATTCCGGGTGACCCGGCCTTTGCCACGGGCCGACGAGGGGAATCGAACCCCTGACCCACAGATCGCAAACGGTGATCAGCCGCTCTCAGGCGACCGTGAGGGCGATGCGGTCAGGGGGTTGCATCCTGTACCCCGGTACAGGCTTACCGTCGAGCTGTAGGGATCGCTCGCATCCGAGGCGGGCGGTCTTGGTCCTGGGAGGGCTCATGGGATGGGCACCGGCCGAATGCACGCTTCCCACCGAGGAACGACCGTTGCGGGTGGCGGAGTTCGATGCGTTGTTCGCCTCGGCGCTGCGCGGGCTGGAACGGGTGGCACCGACACATCTACGGCTCGTCCTCGACGGCGGAGCGCAGGTGGAGGAGACCACGCGGGACCTGACGGCACGGGAGACGGGGTGCTGCTCGTTCTTCACCTTCACCCTCACCCCCGGCGGTGAGCGTCTGTCCCTGGACGTGGAAGTCCCGGAGGCTCACACGGAGGTGCTCGACGGGCTGGCCGTCCGGGCGGCCGAGTCGGCTCCTCAGGTCGCGTCATGACCGGCAAGTGGCTGCGTACCGGAGAGGTCGCCGAAGCAGCGGGCGTCAACGCCCAGACGTTGCGGTACTACCACCGGCGGGGCCTGCTGCAGGAACCGCAGCGCAGCAACGGCGGGCACCGGCTGTATCCGCCGGAGACGGTGATCGCCCTCCGGGTGATCAAGGCGGCGCAACGGCTGGGTTTCACCCTGGAAGAGGTGGCCGATCTGGTCGAGGCGGGTGGACATCGCCACGGCAGGCCGGACAGCGGGTTGCGGGCACGGGCCGCCGCCAAGCTGGCCGAGGTGGAACAGAAGATCGCCGATCTCCAGACGATTCGGGAGACGTTGCTCCAGGCGGTGGAGGCCGGGTGTGACGACCTGGTGGCGTGCGCGGCGAGTTCGTGCTGCCCGCTGCCGTTCGCCGAGTTGGTGGAAGGAGCGCGGCGTGCCGACGTCAAGTGATCCGAAACGGCGTAAGCGTCCGCTCCCTGCGGGCCTGACCGGACTGGCGGCGCTGGCCTGTGCGGCCTGCTGCGCGCTTCCCGTCCTGTCGGCCGCCGGCGTGATCGGAGGCGCCGGGGCTGTTGCGCTCACCGATGCCATGCCGACTGTGGCCGTGGCCCTGACGGGCCTGGCCGTACTGACCTGGGGGCCGGCGTGGATGGTGCGCCGTCGTAAGCAGACCACCGGGTGCGCGGGTGGCGCTGGCTGTGGTTGCCAAGGCAGGGCTCACCAGCACACGGAGAGCGGTCCTCTACAGTCGCAGCCGTGACTGTCGCGCGTTCCCTCCTGCTGTTCGTGGTGGCTGCTCTCGCCGAGATCGGCGGGGCCTGGCTGGTCTGGCAGGGCGTGAGAGAACAGCGCGGGCTGTTGTGGGTCGGGGCCGGGGTCATCGCTCTGGGCCTGTACGGGCTGGTGGCCACCTTCCAGCCCGATGCCAACTTCGGCCGCATCCTGGCCGCCTACGGAGGCGTGTTCGTCGCGGGCTCGCTGGTGTGGGGCGTGGTGGTGGACAAGTTCCAGCCGGATCGGTGGGACGTCATCGGGGCAGCCATCTGCATGCTCGGCGTCCTGGTCATCATGTACGCCCCTCGTGGATGATCAGAGGCGACCGACGTCGAGCGCCGATCCGATGTCGATGAGAATGCCGGTCGATGCCGGTGACCCGGGGCCGGTTCGACTTCAGTGCCCGTTACTGTCGTGAGGCCGGCGGGCGTCCTACGTCGTTTGGATTAGGTCTGCCTGCCATGTCGCCTGCCGTGATTCCCAGTCCGCCCGAAGGGGTCTGCTATCTGGGTCCGCTGCCCATCCGCGCCTCCACGCTCTGCTCCTGCTCGGTGTCGTGGTGACCGTCGTCATCGCCGAACGTCGCCGGCGGAAGCGTGGCGGCGCGCCGGACGCCATGGTCGATCCGGCAACCTGGGCGATCCCGTTCGGCATCGCGGAAAAGGTGCCTGCCAAGGTCTGGCGGCTTCTCCATGACCTACCGCTTCGTCGGTCGGCGCGGGCTCGGGAAGGAAGCAGCCGGCGCGGCCCTGAAGAGTGTCGTAATCGCGCAGCCCTCGGCAGCGCTCTCGCGGTGGCCCGGGAGACGAAGACCCGGAACGTGAGTGGCACGCGGCGCTCCGGATGCCCGGGGACGACGAAGGCCCAGGTCAAGGAATCGCGCCCTTGGCCTGGGCCTTCGTTCTGCGAGCCGACGAGGGGAATCGAACCCCTGACCTACAGTTTACAAGATCTCAGTTCACACCCTCGTGACCTGCTGCGCTCCAGGTCAGGGCTGGTGTCACCCTGCCCGTGAGTCCCCGTGATTCCCCCTTGTCCACCCTCCTGACGGGCACGCGACGGGCACGACCGGAGAACCCCGTGCGGACGCACACGCCCCTCCCCGCCTGATCGTCCCGTCTGCCTCGTCCCACCCCGGAGGGGCAACAGCCCGGGGACGGAGGGTCAAGGCCGTCTTCGCGTGTACGTCAACCGGTCGCCGTTCCTCGGTCATCGGACGCCAACGTTCACAGACGGCCTTGAACCGGAGGAGTCGGGATGTTGGGCTTGCCTGGGACGTGGCAGACGGGACGATCAGGCCCCACCTCAGCCACCTGCGGTCTACGGCCTTGCAGCCGCGATCATCCCGGAGCCGAGGCCCCCGCCGGAGGCTGTTCTTGTCGGCCCTGCCATCAGGAGGTCGGGCGGTGCCATGGGTGGTCCTTGTAACGGAGAACGTCGATCAGGTGCCGGCTGTACCCGCTGGCCTGCACGACTTCGTCGATCTTCTCTGCGCGGGAATGGTGGGGCAGGAGCTGCTGCACGAGGCTTGCGATCTCGGCACGGACTTCCTGGAGTTCACGAGTCAGGTAACGCTCTTCTTCGCCGAGCCTGCGGAGTTCGGAGTAGCGACCGTCCGGGGGTGGCGTGCTCTCGGCCATGGCACCACTGTAGGCGGCGTATGCCGGAGGCGGTCGATGCGGACACGTTCTGTGGCGGCGGCGGGCCGGTGGTCGGCGAGCGGGTTGGGTACGGCGGGCGTGCGGGTCGGTGGACGGCCCGGGGCGCCGCCGGCCGGGACCGGCCCCCAGGCCGCA
>NZ_BAAAVI010000015.1:0-43603 GCF_039534445.1 Streptosporangium fragile
CCGCGCTCGCCGCGGTCACCGCGGTCGCGGGTGCGCTCGCCGCGCTCGCCGCGCTCGCCGTTACGGGCACGGCGCTCGCGGCGGCTCTCGCCGCGCTCGGGACGGCCCTCGGCGGGGGCGGTCTCGACGACCGGCTGCTGCTCGACGACGGGCTCGGCCACGACGGCGGCGGCCACCGGCTCGGCGGGCGGAGGCGCCTGCTCCGCGGGGGGGGCGGCGGGCGCGGCGGGCGCGGCGGGACGGGAACGTTCCCTGCGGGTGCGCGTCGGACGCTCGGCGACCGGCTCGGCCGTGACGGCCGGAGCGGCCTGGGTCTCCTTGACGGTGGTGGAAGCCGGGGCGCCCTCGGCGGATACGCCCTGCTTCTCCTGGATGGCCGCGATGAGCTGGCTCTTGCGCATCCGCCCGGTTCCGCTGATGCCGAGACCGGAGGCGATGGCCTGCAGTTCGGGCAGCACCATGGCGGACAGGCCGGTGCCGGAGCGACGGCGCGGCTTGGCCGCGGGGCGGGCGGGGGTGTCGCCGGCCGCCGGCGTCGTGCCGGTGACGTCGGAGAGGAGTTCGGTGGTGTCGCTCACTAATGGGTCCTTCCCAGGGGTCGGGCGTGGCCACGATCAGCCAATCGTCCCGGTGGTGCGATCGACCCGGTGGGACAGACCGGGTCGGGTTGCACGTTGCGATCCTCGACGGCCCATCGAGGGCCGCCGCCACTGTCGGAGAAGGGCACACCCAGGCCGTCACCATCGAGAATCATCGACGGTGGGACTTGGAGGACACCCCCCCGGATTGCTACCGGCAACCAGATGTCGAGGTAGATCGAACGCGCATGTCCCCTTAAACGCCGCCTCTCGTTGCCCCAACCGAATGTGGCGCATTCGGAGGCGACGGATTCGGGGAGGCCACTGCAGCGGTCACGCCTCACGAGGTGAGACATGACGCAGCGATGTGTGGCTGACAAGCACGCACCCAACGCGGGGCACCTGGTGCGGCTATCAGCCTAACATCACCAGCGCACACAGCTATTCCCTGAAGGTCGAAGAGGATCAGCGTGTCTCGGGAGAAACAACGCGGGCACCGCGGGTTTCGACATCCAGTGGCTGGATGTGCCAGTCATTACCCACTTCTGGTGCGATCAAATCCTGCGTATCCGCCGTCGAAAACGCAAGAACCGTCGGGCCGGCCCCCGAAACGACCGCGGCGACGCCCGCCTGGCGCAACCGCCGCACGAGATCCGCGGTCTGCGGCATCGCGGGCGCGCGGTAATCCTGATGCAGGCGGTCTTCCGTGGCGGCCAGCAGCAGCTCCGGCTCCGGCCTGGCGGTCAGCGCCGCGACGAGCAGCGCGGCCCGGCCGGCGTTCGCGGCGGCGTCGGCGTGCGGCACCTCCTTGGGCAGCAGCCCACGGGCGACCTCGGTGGACAGCCGGTGCCCGGGGATGACGGCGACGGGCCTGACGTCGTGGTGCGGGAGCAGCCGCGCCATGCGGGGCACGCCCGCGCCGTCCGTCCACGCGACGGTCAGCCCGCCCGCCAGGCACGGCGCCACGTTGTCGGGATGGCCCTCGATCTCGTTGGCCAGCGCGAACACGTCGTCGTCGGTGAACGTGGCCGGTGCCTGCGGCGGCCCGGAGGCGGGGCCGCCGGGGTCGGGGTCGGCCGCGTACGGCGTGGCGGCCAGCGCGCGGGCGGCGAGGATGCCCGCGCAGATCGCCGCGGAGGAGGAGCCGAGGCCGCGGGCGTGCGGGATGCGGTTGAGGCAGCGCAGCCGGATGCCGCGCGGCTGCGGGAGCCCCATCCGATCGAAGGTCGCGCGCATCGTCGTCACGATGAGATGACCCTCACCGGTGTCGAGCCGTCCGGCTCCCTCTCCCTCGACCTCGATGACGACGCTCCGGGAGGCGGGGCTCCCGGGCGGCTGGAAGAGCTCGGCCTCGACCTCGTCGTAGAGGCCCAGGGCGAGCCCCAGCGTGTCGAAGCCGGGGCCGAGGTTGGCCGAGGTCGCCGGAACCCGGACGACCACCTTGCTGCTGCCGGTCATCGGACCTCCGGGGTGCGCCCCCGTACAGGGCGAACCCCTCCTCCCATCTGCTCGTTTCGATGCGGTGCTCTGCTCGTGCCGGCGCTCTGCGCGTTCCGGCGCGGGACGGCGGCGCCCGGACCGGCGCGGGACGGTCCGCCGAGGCGGTCGCGGGACAACGCCTAGGCGAGTTCGAGCGCGGTGGCCGCGGCGTGCGCGTCGATCGGGATCGTCACCGGGGTGGGGGCACCCGAGATGGCCCAGTCGGGGTCCTTGAGGCCGTTTCCGGTGACCGTGCACACGATGCGCCGGCCCGGCTCGACCAGGCCCTGCCGGTGGGCCTGGAGGAGGCCCGCCACGCTGGCGGCGGAGGCGAGCTCGACGAACACGCCCTCCTCCTGGGCCAGCAGCTTGTACGCGGCGGCGATCTGACGGTCGGTGACGGCCTGGATGACGCCGCCGGACTCGTCGCGGGCCGCCTCGGCGAGCTTCCAGGAGGCGGGGTTGCCGATGCGGATCGCGGTGGCGATCGTGTGCGGGTGGGTCACCGGCGCCCCGTTGACGATGGGCGCCGCGCCGCTGGCCTGGAAGCCGAACATGCGGGGCCGCCGCGTCGCGACGCCGTCGGCGGCGTATTCGCTGTAGCCCATCCAGTACGCGGAGATGTTGCCGGCGTTGCCGACGGGGATGCAGTGGATGTCGGGGGCGTCGCCGAGCGCGTCGACGATCTCGAAGGCGGCGGTCTTCTGGCCCTGGAGCCGGAACGGGTTCACCGAGTTGACCAGGGCGATCGGGTAGTTCTCCGAGAGCTTCCTGGTCATCTCCAGGCAGTCGTCGAAGGAGCCCTCGACCTGCAGCAGCCTGGCGCCGTGGACCAGCGCCTGGGCCAGCTTGCCCATCGCGATCTTGCCGCGGGGCACCAGCACGGCGCAGGTCAGGCCCGCGCGGACCGCGTAGGCGGCGGCGGAGGCGCTGGTGTTGCCGGTGGAGGCGCAGATGACGGCCTTGGCCCCCTCTTCGACGGCCTTGCTGATGGCCATCGTCATGCCGCGGTCCTTGAAGCTGCCGGTCGGGTTGAGGCCCTCGACCTTGAGGTAGACCTCGCAGCCGGTCAGCGCCGAGACCCGGTTCGCCGGAACCAGCGGGGTGCCGCCCTCCAGGAGCGTGACGACGGGCGTCGCCGTGGTCACCGGAAGTCGGTCACGGTACTCCTCGATGAGGCCACGCCACGCCCTGGTCATGATTGCTCCTCCCGCGCACGGGCCGTCCGCGCGCGTGCTACCTGCGGTGTTGAGCACCGAGTCTACGGGCAATGCGCCGAGACCCGGGATTCGCCGTCCACCTGATGGACACGCGAGGCGTCACACCTACAGGAAACCCTCAGAAACGCCCGCTATGGTCAGCAGCGCTTGACAGACCTTGACAGGCGATGAACCAGACAAGGGGTGCCCCATCATGACGGGCGGTGCGGTGGACAAGAACCTGCCACCGATCAGGCACAACGACTACTCGCCTCTCGATGTGCCCGCGCTCGGCGGGTGGGATCCCCGGCTCCCGGTCAGCGTGGTCATCCCGGCACGCGGCGGGCAGCACAAGCTCGACCTGGTCCTCGCCGCGCTGGCCGCGCAGACCTATCCCGGTCACCTCATGGAGGTGATCGTGGTCGACGACGGCAGCGACCCGCCGCTGCGGCTGCCGGAGATCGCCCCGCCGGGCACCAGGATCGTGCCCGCCGCCCCGTCGGGCTGGGGCATCGCGCACGCCGTCAACACCGGCGCCGCGCTCGCCGAAGGGCGGATCATCCAGCGCCTCGACGCCGACATGGTCGTCTGCCGCGAGCACATCGAGGCGCTCGCCCGCTGGCACCACCTGGCCGACTACCTGGTCGCCATCGGCGCCAAGAAGTTCATCGAGGAGCCCGCGGGGTTGCCGCCCGCGCGGGTGCGCGACGCGGTGGGCGCGGGCGCGCTGGAGTCGGTCTTCGACCTGTCGCAGGCCCTGCCCAGTTCCACCGAGCAGACGATCGCCCGCACCGACGGCCTGCGGGCCAGCCGCAACCCGTACCACGTGTGCACCGGGCCGACGGTGTCGATGCGGCGTGAGGTCTTCCACGCCGTGGGCGGGCTCGACCCCGAGGTGCTGCGCGGCGAGGACACCGAGTTCGCCTACCGGCTGGCCGCGCACGGTGTGGTCTTCGTCCCCGACATGGCCGCCCAGGCGGTGCATCTGGGGCTTCCCGCCCAGCGCCGCGACCGGCAGGGCGCGGTGCGCGCGGTCGCCCCCTACCTCGCCCACCGCGTGCCGCTCCGCCGTGACCTGCGCAAGGACCGGGGCCGCCACTGGATGGTGCCGTACGTGGAGGTGGTGCTGCGCGCCGACGGGCCCGAGGAGCAGGTGCGCGAGGCGGTGAGCGCGGCGCTTGACGGGACGGTCGGCGACGTGCGGGTCACCCTGGTCGCGCCCTGGTCCCGGCTGTCCGGCGGCCGCCCGGCGCTGGACGACCCCTCGTTCGACCTGCTGCTGCTGCGCGAGCACTTCTCCCACGACGAGCGGGTGCGCCCCGCCGACGAGGTCGCGGCCACCCCCGCCCCGATCCCGTTCCGCTACACCGGCCCGGTCTCGGTGCCGCTCGGGCGCGACTCGCTGGAGCGGATGATCGGTGTGATGCAGGAGAACCGGCTGGGCATGCTCGTCGTCGACCTCGGCGAGGACGGCACCGCGACGCTGGAGCGGACCGAGGCGCTGGGCCGGGCCCGGCTCCTGGGCGCGGACGACGTCGCCACCTCGGTCGAGGCCACCCACGGGGTGCGGTACGGCGACCGGTCGGAGTTCTGGCCCGTCCAGGCACCGCCCGCCGCCCCGGCGCCCCCCGCGGCCCCCACGGCGCCCGCTCCCGCGGCGAAGCCCGCGCAGCGGCCCGCGCCCGCGGCCCAGCGGCAGACCACCGGCGCGGGCCGCCCGCAGCAGGCCCCGGCCGGGCGTGGATCTCTGCTGGGCAAGCTCCGCAGCGCGCTCCGGGACTGAACCGGACCGGGAACGGGCGGCGCCGGGCAGGCCGGTGCCGGACCGGATCCGGATCAGACCTGCGCGGCCGCCTTCTCGGGGTCGTCCCCGGAACTCTCCGGCAGGGGCGTGACACGCCGTCGTACCACCAGGCCGAAGGCGACGACCAGCAGGCCGAGGGTGCCCGAGACCACGAACGGCGCGGCCGGGCGCCAGGCGTCGTAGAGCAGGCCGCCCAGCCCGGAGACGACGAGGATGCCGACGGCGCCGCAGAGCGTCTGCACGCCGTAGGCGGAGCCGCGGACGGCGGCGGGAACCTGCTGGGCCAGGAGCGGGCCGGCGGTGGTGATCCCGGCGATCTCGCCCAGGCCGATGAGCACGGCCACCAGCATCATGCCGCCGCCCAGCGGGTCGCCGACCAGCAGCGTCGACAGGTACGACACGGCCGCGACGGCCTGGGCCAGGACGACCACGTCCTGACGCCGCATGCGGTCGCCCAGCCAGCCGAACAGCGGGGCGGCCACCACGGCCACGGTCTGCGCGATCCCGACCACGGCCCCCGCGCGGGCCAGGGCCTCGGCGGCGGACATGCCGCGCTCGCTCGTGGCGTAGTCGACCACCCACAGGGACAGGAAGCCCGCGACCACCGCCAGGTCCGCGCGGGCGACGAACACCGCCGCGTACGACAGCGCCACGCCGGGGTCGCGGGCGAGCGCGACGCCCTCCCTGACCAGGCGGGTCAGCGGGAGGCGCGGGGCGGCCCCCGCGACCCCGGCGCCGGACAGCGCGAACCACATCAGCGCGGCGACCGCGAGGAGGGCCGCCGCGATGATCAGAAACGAGACGCGGGCGGCGCCGGCGGGAGTCATCCCGCCGTCCTCGAAGACCTTGGGCAACCGGACCAGGGCGAGCACCGCGACCATCGCGCCCAGGCCGCTGAACAGGCCGACCAGCCCGTACGCCTTGCCCCTGGAGCCGTCGCGGACGTAGTCGATCGCCACCGTGGACAGCATCGCGCTGAGCGCGGCCACGCCGAGGGCGAAGACCACGCGCAGCGCGACGAGGACGCCGGTGTTCGCGGCGAACGGGAAGAGCGCGGCGCCCAGCGCGCACAGGGCGAACCCCGCCACGACGACGGGCCGGCGGCCGAAGCGGTCGGCCAGCGCGCCGTACCAGGCCAGGCTGGCGATCATCGTGATCTCGGCGGCCACCCCCAGGAGGCCGACGACCTTTCCCTGGTCGGCGTTCGCCACGCCGAGGACACCGCCCAGGATGTAGGGCTGCGCGGCGGGCAGGAAAGAAATGATCATCGTCGCGGCGAACGCCATGGACAGGCAGGCCCACATGTTGCCGCGGCCGATGCCGTCGGCGAGGTGGAGGCCGAGAACGCGGCGCGAGGGGGAGGCGACCATGACCGGATCTTGTCAGCTCCGGAAACACTTCTCCAGGGTTCCGGACCGATATGATCTACGTGATTCCAGAAATATCATCACCGGGGAGCGGCCCGTGACCGACCACGCGCCCAAAGGTATTCAGACGCATATTCCGAACGTCGCGCGCATGTACGACTACTACCTGGGCGGCAAGGACAACTTCCCCGCCGACCGGGAGGCGGCCGAGCAGGTGCTGAAGGTCGTCCCCGAAATCCGGTACAGCGCGCGTTCCAACCGCGCGTTCCTCGGACGGGTGGTCGCCTTCCTGGCCGAGTCGGGCATCCGCCAGTTCCTGGACATCGGCGCCGGCCTGCCCACCCAGAACAACGTGCACCAGGTCGCCCCCGACGCCCGGGTCGTCTACGTCGACAACGACCCGACCGTCCTGGTCCACGGCAGGGCGATCCTCGGCAAGAACGAGAACGTGACCATCGTCGAGGGCGACGTGCGCCGCCCCGCGGAGATCCTGGAGAACCCGGACGTCCGGGCCGCGATCGACTTCGACGAACCGGTGGCCGTCCTCCTGCTGGCGATCATGCATTTCGTCCCCGACGAGGACGACCCGGAGGGCATCATCGCCACCCTGCGCGGGGCCATGACGCCCGGCAGCCACCTCGCCCTGTCGCACGTGGCGATCGACGCCCGCCCGGAGGCCGCGGACGGGGTCGTCCAGGTCTACGACCGGGCCTCCTCGCCCTTCGTCGCCCGGACGGGCAAGGAGATCATCCGTATGTTCGACGGCTTCGACGTGGTCGAGCCGGGCATCGTCAACCTGCCCGAGTGGCGTCCGGAGCCCGGCGCCGCGGTGCCGTACCGGGACGTCGGCAACTATTTCCTCGGCGGCGTCGGCGTCGTCACCGACGGGCGCTGACCGCCGGACGCGCCGCCCCCGCGGCCGCGGCGGTCCCCGGCGGTCGCGGGCCGGGGGCGGCCCCGCGGCGCCGGGCGTCCTCCCCCCGGGAGCGGTCACCGGCGGCGGGTGATGGCCCGCTTGACCGAGGAGAGCAGACCGTACTGGAGCACCTTCCTGGCCGCGGCCAGTTCCTTGCGCAGGGCGCCGGCCTCGCGCCGCAGCTGGCCGACCTCACGCCGCAGGTCGACCGCGCTCTTGCGCCAGCGGCCCGCCTCCTCCCGCCACTTGGCCACCTGGCCGCGCAGGCGCTCGGCCTCCTTGGTGAGACGCGCCACCTCGGCCTCCGCCTCGGCCCTGGCCCGGTAGGCGCCGCGGCGGCCGGTGATCGGCCGGGCCTCGGGCGCGAACCCGTAGGTCTCGCCGTCCACCCAGATCACCCCGAAGGTGTCCTCCACCGCGTCGTCGACGTCCTCGCCCTCCTCCCGCACGATCTCGGCGCGGGCGAACGCGGCGGTGCGCTCCAGCCGCGCCGCGACGACGCCCCGGGCCGTCCCCGCGCCGCTCTCGGACAGCAGCACGGAGACCAGGCCGTACCCCTCCTCCCCGGCCAGGTCGAGCAGGCGGGCCAGGGTGTCCTCCCCCGGCACCCACCCGACGGGCAGCCGCAGCCGGTAGGGCACCGCGCCGGGCGGGGGCGGGGCGCCGGGCGCGAAGCGGACCCTGGGCTCGTGGGCGTAGTGACCGCGGATGAGGACCAGGTCCAGGTCGGGGTCCGTCAGGGGCGCGCGGCCCTCGGCGCCGACGCGGTCCCACGGGCCGGCGAGGGTGACCACGACGTCGGGCACCGTGCCCGCGAGCACGGCGTCGACCGTGGCGCGGACCTCGTCGTAGGCGTATCCGGCGCCGTTCCCGCCCGCGCGCCCGGCCCCGGCGCCGTTCTCCCCCGCGGCCTCTCCGCCGCTCTCCCCCGCGTCCCCGGTGGGCTCGACGACCACCTCCAGGTACGGCACCTTCCACTGCCGGGACGGGTGGGAGCGGAGCCAGCGGTAGGACGGGATCCGGTCGGCGACGAACGCGTGGCTGACCCGGTCGATCGAGGCCTTGTCACGCATGCGCATGGTCGGGCCCAGGTGGAAGGCCCGGGAGAGCGGCTCGGGCACGAAAACGGCGCCCGCCTGGGCCAGCCGGTAGCCCATCTCGGTGTCCTGGCCGAGGACGAGGTCGGTGTCCATCGGCCCCGCCTGGGCGAGCAGCGCGGCGTTGACCGAGGTGGCCCCGCCGACGTGCAGGCTGAACGCGCGGTGCGGGTTGGCGGTGAGGCCGTCGGTGCGCTCGATCAGGTCGACCAGCCAGGCGTGCGGCTCGGCCGGCTCGAAGAGCTTGGCCAGGTCGTCGGCGGCGGCCACCACCTCGGGGGCGGGCGGCTCGGCCGTGGTGAAGCGCAGGTAGCCGGTCACCACCAGGTAGGGCGCGGCGTGGTGCCAGCGCATGTGCGCCTCGACCGACCCGCGGTCGAGGACCACGTCGGAGTCGAGCCAGTGGATCACGTCGCCGGTGGCCGCGGACAGCCCGGCGTTGCGGGCGTGGGCCCGGCCGGGCACGGGACAGGTGATCAGCCGGGTGCCCTCGGGCCGGAGCGCGGGCAGCCGCAGCGGCGGCTCGCTGCCGTTGTCGACGACGATGACCTCGGTCAGGCCGGCCGGGTAGGTCTGCCCGGCCAGCCCGGCGAGCACCAGGTCGAGCTTGTCCTGGCCTCCGTAGGCCGGCACGACGACACTGACCCGCAGCGACGGGGTCCAGGCACCCGGGGCGGGCAGGGTGAGGCTGCGGTAGTCGTTACCGGTGATCCGTGCTGTCATGGCGCTTCCAGGATCAGGCTCGGGCGGAAGCCGCGCCACTGGTTCGACGCGACCCGCAGGAAATGGGCGAGCGGGAGCCGCCAGGTGTGGTCTGCGCCGAGCGAGCGCCGCAGCACGTAGCCCAGGCCGTGGGTGCGGTAGATGCGCGCGCCCGCGGCGTGGGCGGTCTTGAGCAGCCCGGCGTCGACCCCGCCGGCCAGCGGCGGGAACCCGCCGACCTCCCGGAGCCGGGACCGCTCCAGGAAGATCGTGCCCCCGGCCACGTGGTCGGACCAGACCTCGCTGGTGTAGTCGGTGCGGCGGACCGTGGCGCGCAGGGGTTCCAGGTAGAAGAACTCGGGCGCGACGCCCACGATGTCGGCCCCGGCGTAGGCGCGGGCCAGCAGCAGGTCGGCCAGGTGCTCGGGGCCGTACCAGTCGTCGTCGTCCCACTTGGCGACGTACTCGCCGCTCGCCCGGGAGGCGGCCAGGTTGAGCACCTCCCCGAAGGGGGTCTCCGTGTCCGCCTCGACCACGGTGACCGGCAGCGGGCACTCGCGCACCGCCCGGCGGACCTCCTCGCGGTCGGCGGGGACGCCGTGCAGGCCGAGCAGGACCTCGACCCGCACCCGGCGCTGGCGGGCGATCTGGCCGAGCGCCGAACCCAGCAGGTGCGGCCGCATGCTGGAGATCACGACGCTGACCTCGGGCACCGCCGTCCCGGTCAGGTCCCGGAGCCCGAGGCGGCGCAGCCGCACGCTGTGCTCCTCCCGGCGCAGGGCGGTCACCGAGCGCGGACCGCCGCCGTCCTCCTCGGGGACCCAGGCGGCGAGCAGGCGGGCCAGCTCCGGCTCCACCCAGTCCGGCGACGCGGCGGCGTGCATCGGCACCCCGGCCGCGGCCAGGTCGGTGACGGCGTCGGCCGGGACCCGGGCGGCGGGCCAGCGGACGGTCAGGCCCCGCAGCGGCCGGAGGTGGGCGATCTCGTCGGGACCAGGGCGGTCGCCGAGCGGCCGGCCGGCCGCCAGCCACCCCCGTTCCGTCCACGCCAGCTCGGCCGGCTCCTCGGCCGGGGTCCGCAGGAAGCCCGCCGGAGTCGGGGGCGGGGATACAGGGCTCGACTGGGCAGGCACCAGCGAAGGATAGCGAGGTCCCGAGATCGCTTCTCACCCCGCTTCACACTCGGCATCACCGCGCTTCAGACTCGGCATCACCGCGCTTCACGCTCGACATCACCCCGCTTCACGCTTGACTTGAACGATCACTCTTGATCACTCACAGGAGTCACACAGGTCACGGGAACCTTGGAGTTTCTTATTTAATGACATATTTCTCCCTGAACAGCGGATAGCCTCAAATACCTCCACTAATGAACGGCTAACGACAGAGCGGTACGGAAGGTAAGCGCGGATGCCCACGCCCCGACAAACGACGCTTCTGGCGGCGATGACCGGCCCGCTGGTCCTGATCGCGCTGGCGCTTCTCGCCGGCGCCGACGTCATATCGGTGACGGCGGCCATCGTGCTCGGCGCGATCACCGCGGTACTCGGCGTCCAGATCCTGGTGATCGCGACCGTGCGCAGGATCGACGGCAAGGCCCAGCGCATCGACAACCGGGTCAAGCGCTGTGAGGCGGAGACGGTGCAGCTCAAGGCGGCCACGGAACGGCTGGAGCGGCGGCTCGGCGAGATCACCGAGCTGATCAGGGAGCACGAGCGCAGGCGCGACGAGGACCTGCAGGCGATCCTGGTCTCCCTCGGCGAGGACCGGCTGGCCGCCGTACCGCAGCGCCGGGAGGTGGAGAAGATGATCCAGGAGTTGCTGCCGCGCCTGGTCGGGGCACAGGCCGGGACCGGGCGGGCCAAGCCGGAGCGCACGGCATGACCGAGGCCGGTCCCGCCGTCCCCGATTCCCCCTCCCCTTGCGGGGGCGTCCCCCTCGCCCACGAGCGCCGCGGGCCGGCCCCGGGTGGCGAACGCGCCGCCGTTCCCCCGGTGATGATCAGGCACAACGACTACGGCTCGCTGAGCGTGCCCGACCCGGGAAGCTGGGAACCGCGGCTCAGGGTGAGCGTGGTGATCCCGGCGTACGACTGTCCGGAGGCTCTGGAGCGCACCCTCGCCGGGCTGGCCGCGCAGAGCTACCCCGCGCACCTGACGGAGGTCGTCGTCGCCGACGACGGCAGCGACCCGCCGCTGCGCGTCCCCGGGCTCGCCCCGGCCAACACCCGGGTCGTCCGCGTGCCCGAGGGCCGCTGGGGGCGCGGCTGGGCCCGCCGGACGGGCGCCACCGCGGCGGCCGGCGACGTCGTGCACTGGGTCGACTCCGACATGATCCTCGACCGCGAGCACGTCGAGGCGCACATGCGCTGGCACCACCTCGTCTCCTACGCCGTCGTCCTCGGCGACGTGTCGTTCACCCCCGGCGGGTCCGGCCCCTCCGCCCGGGAGGTCTTCACGGCCGTGGACGCCGGGGTCGCGGAGAAGCTGTTCGACGACGCGGCCCCGCACGCCTGGCGGGCGGGCGTGCTCCGGGAGACCCGGTGGCTGCGGGACGCCGGCGCCGGGGCCTACCGGCTCCACTCCGGGGCCACCACCTCCGTGCCCGCCGCGCTGCTGCGCTCGGTCGGCGGGGTGAACACCGCCCTGAACATGGGCGAGGACACCGACCTCGGCTTCCGCCTCGCGCAGGCGGGCGCGGTGTTCGTCCCCGACCCGCAGGCCCGCGCCTGGCACCTGGGCCCGTCCACGGTCATGCGGCGCGAGAAGGAGGTGCACCGGCACAACTGGTCGGTGCTGCCCGACCTCATCCCCGACCTGCGCTGGCTGCGCACCCACCCGCGCAGGCACTGGCTGGTGCCGTACGTGCACATGGTCGTCGACGTCGGCGACGCCTCGTACGAGGACGTCCGGGCCACGGTGGACGCCGCGCTGGCGGGAACCCTCGTCGACGTGGCCGTCACCCTGGTCGGGCCGTGGACGGCGCTCCCTGCGGGGCGCCGCTCCTCCCTGGACGAGCCGATGCTCGACGCGCGGCTGGTGCGCAACCTGTACGCGCACGAGCCGCGCGTCTCCTTCGCCGCTGAACCGCCGCCCGGCTCCGCGCCCGCGCCGTTCCGCCTCACCTGGCCCGTGGGCTGGGTGCCCGGCGCCGACAGCCTGGCCGAACTGGTCAAGCTCGCCGAGCGCGAGGAGTACGGACTGGTGAGCGTGGTGCTCGACGAGGGGGCCGCCGGGGTCACGGCGGCCAGGCTCGAACGCACCGCGGCCTTCGCCAGGGCGGCGCTCGTGGACGACTCCGGCGACCTCGACGGCCCCGTCCACGAGATGTTCGGCTCGCTCTGGGTGAGCGCGGAGGAGTTCGGCGTCACGACCGCCGCGGAGGCGGAGCCCGTCTCCGGGGACGCCGCCAAGTGGCGGGCCGGCGCCGCGCGGTGGCGGCGCGAGGCCGAGCGCCTCACGGACGAGGTGGCGGACCTGCGCGCCGAGAACGAGTGCCTGCGGGCGCGCGTCGAGCACCTGGAGACAGAGCAGCAGCGCGGCCCCCTGCGGGGGATCATCGCGACGGCCATGCGGCAGGGGAAGACCGGCTGATGTCCCTGATGACCGACCTCGCCCGCGCCGCCCGGGAACGGAACGGCAAGCGGCGTGTCCTCGTGTACTGCGCCGGCTTCGAGAAACTCGACGAACTGGAGCCGTACGGGGCTCTGGACCTGGACGGCGACCTCGACGGCGCCCCGCGGGCCGAGGAGGGCGCCGCGGAGATCCTGGTGCTCGCCCGGACACCCACCGACCTGCGCCGGGCGGCGACCCTGCAGTCGCTGCTGCCCATGGCCACGCGGGTCGTCGTCGCCGTGGAGGAGACGCCCCACTGGTACACCGCGCCGGTGCTGTCGCCCACCCCCGCCCACCGCTGGCGCGCGCTCACCGACCTCCGCGTGCACCAGCCCAGGCGCCCGGCCTGGGTGGTGGAGGCCGCCTTCGCCAAGCCCACCCCGGCCGGGCGCACTCTCGCCGCGACCGCCAGGGCCTTCGCCGGGCACCGGATGGACGCCGTCGCGGCGCCCGTGGCCGCGCTGGCGGGCCCCGGGGCGGCGCACTGGCGCCCCGGCGACCCGAACGCGGCCCCGGCGGGGGTGACCGGCCCGGTGCCCGAGCGGTTCGGCGCCCGCGGCGGCGACCTGGTCCTGCGCACCACCGGCGAGGACCCGCCGCCCTGGGCCGGCGAGGAGACCACGGTGGACCGCCCGGTCGCCGAGCTGATGAGCTGGGAGCGGCTGGGCCGCCCCGGCGGCGGCAGGATCCTGGAGAGCGGCCTGGGGGACCTGTCCGAGCCGCGGACCATTCCCCCGGTCGACGACCGCTCGGTCAACCCGGTGGGCTTCGTCACCGTGCCGACACTCGGCATGGCCGGCCTGTCCGTCGAGTCCGGCCGCTGGGCGATCACTTGCGCGGGCCGGACGCTCACCGTCTTCGGCGCCTCCGGATGCGTCACCGACGTGGACGTCAACCGGATCCGGCAGGTCAGGGGCGTGCGCGTGGACTGGCGGCGCAGCCACAGCGGTCCCGTGGCCGCGCTGCGGGTCGTCACCGGGCTGGCGGCGGCCGGGGTGCCGCTGATCGCCGAGAGCGTGCCCCGCTGGGCGGGCGCCCTCGGCCCCGAGCTGGCCAGGCTGATCACCTCGGTCGAGGAGACCGCGCTCAAGGACGACCTGGAGCGCGAGGAGCACAGCATCCGGCTCCGCCGTGAGGCGCTGCGCACGCACGGCGTCCGCACCCGCTGGGAGCAGCTCGGCGCGCCCGCCGCGCCCCCGCCGCTGACCTCGGTGCTGCTCGCCACCCGCCGGCCGGAGATGGTGCCTTTCGCACTGGAGCAGATGACCAGGCAGCGCGGTGCCGAGTTCGAGGTGATCCTGGCCCTGCACGGGATTCCCGCCGGGCATCCCGCCGTGGCGGGCGCGCTGGCCTCCTTCGAGCGGCCGATCACCGTGTTCGAGGCCGGCCGGGAGACGGTGTTCGGCACCGTGCTGAACGAGGCCGCGACCAGGGCCTCGGGGTCGTTCCTGCTGAAGATGGACGACGACGACTGGTACGGGCCCGACTTCATCTCCGACCTGCTGCTGGCCCACTCCTACTCGGGGGCCGAGGTGGTCGGCATGGTTCCGGAGTTCGTCTACCTCGCCGCGATCGGGGTGACCGTCCACCGGGAGCAGGTCACCGAGCAGATCACCAACTTCATCGCCGGCGGGACCATCTTCACCGAGCGCTCCGCCTTCGACGCCGTCGGCGGCTTCCGCACGCTGCCGGGCACGATCGACGCCCAGTTCCAGCACGCCGTGCAGGCCGCGGGCGGCCAGATCTACCGGACCCAGGGCCTGGGCTACATCCTGCGGCGCGGCAAGGTCGCCAACCACACCTGGCGCGAGCCGATCGGCACGTTCCTGCGGCGCAACAAGCGCCAGTGGCGCGGGTTCCGGCCCAGCGCGCTCATGGAGCTTCCCGGGGAGGCGGTGTGAGCGCGCCGCGGATCCCGGGCAACGACTTCGGGGTGCTCGCCCCGCCCGCCCTCGGGGAGTGGGAGCCGCGCCTGTCGGTGAGCGTGGTCGTCCCCGCCCGGCAGGGGCAGGACAGGCTGGACCTCACACTGGCCGCCCTGGCCGCCCAGACCTACCCGTCCCACCTCCTTGAGGTGATCGTGGTGGACGACGGCAGCGAGCCGCCGCTCCGGCTGCCGGAGATCGCCCCGGAGCGCACCAGGATCGTCCGCGCCGCACCCGGCGGCTGGGGCATCGCCTGGGCCCTGGAGTCCGGCGTCGCGGTCGCGGACGGCGAGGTGATCCACCGCGTGGACGCCGACATCGTCTCCTACCGCGAGCACGTCGAGGCGCACATGCGCTGGCACCACCTGGCCGACTACCTGGTCGTGCTGGGAACGTTGCGCTTCACCGCCGCGGGCGGCACGCCGCCCACGCCCGCCGAGGTCCAGATCGCCGTCGCCAAGGACAAGGCCGACGCCCTGTTCGAGGAGGACCCCGAGCACGGCCACCACTGGATCGACGAGCTCGTCGCCGCCCACCGCGGTTTCCGCGACGCGCCCAGCTCGCTGCTGCACCGCGTCCACGTGGGCGCGACGGTCTCGCTCCCGGCCGCCCTGCTGAGGGGCGCGGGCGGGATGGACACCTCCCTCACGCTCGGCGAGGACACCGAGCTCGGCTACCGGCTCACCCAGGCGGGCGCGGTGTTCGTCCCGGAGGCCGAGGCGCTGTGCTGGCACCTGGGCACCACGACGGCGATGCGCCGGACCGCCGAGGTCAGGCGGCACAACGACCCGTTCATCGCCGACCGCGTGCCGTACCGGCGCAACCTGCGCACCGACGGGGGACGCCAGTGGCTGGTCCCCTACGCCGAGGTCGTGGTGGACGCCACGGACGCCTCCTTCGAGGACGTGCGGGCGAGCATGGACGGGGCGCTGGCGAGCACGCTGCCGGACGTGCACGTCACCGTCACCGGCCCGTGGGGATCGCTGACCGGCGGGCGCCGCGCGCCGCTGGACGACCCGCTGCTCGACCTGCGGCTGGTCCGCGGGCAGTACGCGCACGACGGCCGCGTCTCCTTCGCCGAGAAGGTGCCCCCGACCTCGTTCCCCGCGCCGTTCCGCCTCACCTGCCCGCCCGGCTGGGTGCCCGGCGCGGAGTCGCTGGCCATGCTGATCGAGCAGGCCGAGCGCGAGGACGAGGGCCTGCTGCTGGTGGCCCTGGAGGAGACCGAGTCGGGCGTGGCCGCGGCCCGCCTGGAACGTACCGCCGCCGTCGCGCGGGCGCTGCGCGTCGCCGCCCCGGGCGAGTCCCTGGACGACGTGATCGCCGACCTGTACGGCGCGACCTGGGTGGACGCCGAGTCGTGGCGGTTCCGGCCGGCGGCGTCGGCCTACCCGTCCTGGGCCTCGAACCGCAACCGGGAGGCCGTGCGCTGGCGCGCGGAGGCCGAGTCGCGCAAACGGGAGGCCGAACGCGCCAGGCGCCAGGTCGAAACGCTCAAGGCGGAGCTGCGGGAGCTGCGCGCCGCGGCGGCCAAGGGCCGCCGCGACACCCTCCGGTGGAAGGAGAAGGCCGAGCAGCGCCGCCTGGAGGCCGTCGCGCTGCGCAAGGCCCAGCAGCGCTCGCAGCGGCGCTCCCTGCTGAGCCGCGCCGCCCGCCGCCTGCGCGGGCTCGCCGACGGCCCGCGCTGAGACCTCCCCGCGCCGCCGGGAGGAGCGGCGCTCCGGGCCGCGTCCCCATCGGACGAGGAAGGCGCCCGTGAACGTGGCCGGGCCCCGGGGTCATTCCTCTGCGGTGGGGGCGTCCTCCGCGGGCACGGGGCGGTAGCGGGCGCCGACGGCGTCCTGGAGGGTCCTGACGATCGTGCCGTGGGCCTTGCGGGTGGCGAGCCAGTCAAGGAACTGGTTCATCGTCTTCGGGGAGGTCGAGTAGACGCCGCAGTCGTCGCAGACGCGGTGGAACACCATCGGGACGAACCCGCCGCCGGCCTTCTCGGCGTTGAGGACCTGCTGCTTCATCTGCCGGAGCAGGGTGTCCTCGCGGATCGAGTTCGGGGTGCGGATCTCGTAGCGGTCCTTGGGGCGCAGGTGCTCCGTGGCCGGGCAGCCGGGGCACGACCACTGCTGGAGCCCGCCGACCGCGCGGGCCGCGTCGTAGCCGCACTCCCGCGCCACCGCCTTGGCGTCGTTGTCCACCGCGCCGAACGGGTAGGCGAGGGTGGTGGGCCGGTACCCCCACGACACCAGAGTCCTGCGGTCATCGCAGATCTGCGGGCGCTGCTCGCTCCGGGTCAGCTGGGTGAGGCGGACATGGGTCAGCGTGTGACCGCCGATCTCGTGACCGCCCTTGGCGATGGCCGCGAGCTGGCCGCGGGTGAGCTTCTCGTCACGCCCGATGGTGTCGGTGTTGATGTAGAACGTTCCACGCATTCCCCGCTTCTGGAGCATGCGGGCCACGGCCAGATGGGTCGCGTCACCGTCGTCGAAGGTGAGCGAGACCACCGTCCTGGCCTTCTTCGGGGCCTGGGCGGCCTCCGCGTGGCCGGCCGTCGCGGGGAACGCGACAGCGGCCAGCGTCGCCAGCAGCGCCGTGGCCCGACGAACGATCTTCACCGTGAGCTGTCCTTTCGGGATGGGTGGGCGGCCCGGCGCGCGCCCGCGACCGGCCCGGCAGGGGCGATCCGACAGCGGACGATCACCGCAGAGCACCCTACAAGCCCACGGCCCGGCAGATCCGGTGTTATCAAATGTCAGCGAAAGACGGGACCTGGTGTGGTTCCGGGCCGCTCAGCGGCCGAGGAGGGGGCCGGCGCGCAGGATCACCGCCGGCCCTCGACGGCCCCGGCCCTGCCCCACCGGGCACCCGTCCGCCGGGAACCGATCGACGGCCCGGCCGGGCCGTGCCCCTCCTCGCCGGCGCCCTGCACGGCGCCGGAGCGGCACCCGGGCCGGGCGCCGGCCCGGGTCCGCTCACCGGCCGCGGCACGAGACTCACCGGCCGCGGCGCGAGAACGCCGCTCGGCGTCACAACCCTCGTCGCCGAGGGGACTCCTCAGGGGGTGTCCTCGCCCTCGACGCGCATGACGCTCACCACGTCGCGGACGATGTCGAGCTCGCGCAGGCTCTCGATGGTCGCCGAGAGCGCGGCGTCGCTGGCCCGGTGGGTGACCAGCACGAGCTGGGCGTCGGCGCCGAGGCCCTCCTGGCGGACGGTCTGGATGGAGACGTCCTGCTTGGCGAACATGTCGGCGACCCGGGCGAGCACGCCGGGCTTGTCGGCGACGTCCAGGGAGACGTGGTAGCGCGTGACGGTCTCGCCCACCGGGTGCACGACCAGGTCGGCGTAGGTGGACTCCTCCGGGCCGCGCGTGTTCGCCAGGACGTTGCGGGCCACGGCCACGATGTCGCCCAGCACCGCGCTCGCGGTCGGGGCACCGCCGGCGCCGGCCCCGTAGAACATCAGCCGACCGGCGGACTGCGCCTCGACGAAGACCGCGTTGTAGGCCTCACGCACCCCGGCCAGCGGGTGCGTCCGGGGGATCATCGCCGGGTGCACCCGGACGCCGAAGGACCGGCCGTCCTCGGAACGGGCGCAGATGGCCAGCAGCTTGATGACGTAGCCCATGGCCTTGGCGCTGGCCACGTCGGCGGCGGTGATCTCGGTGATGCCCTCACGGTGGACGTCGGCGGCCGTCACCCGGCTGTGGAACGCGATCCCGGCGAGGATCGCGGCCTTGGCCGCGGCGTCGAAGCCCTCCACGTCGGCGGTGGGGTCGGCCTCGGCGTAGCCCAGCGCCTGCGCCTCCTCCAGCGCGTCGGAGAAGGAGGCGCCGCTGGAGTCCATCTTGTCGAGGATGTAGTTGGTGGTGCCGTTGACGATGCCGAGCACCCGGTCCACGTGGTCTCCGGCGAGCGACTCGCGCAGCGGCCGGATCAGCGGGATGGCGCCCGCGACGGCCGCCTCGAAGTACAGGTCCGCGTTGTTGGCCCTGGCCGCGGCGTGGACGGTCGCGCCGTCCTCCGCGAGCAGCGCCTTGTTGGCCGTGACGACGGACTTGCCGCTGTTCAGCGCGGCCAGGATCAGCGACCTGGCGGGCTCGATGCCGCCGATCACCTCGACGACGATGTCGACGTCGTCGCGGGTGACCAGGGCCTCGGCGTCGGTGGTGAGCAGGGCCGGGTCGACGTCGGCGTCACGCCTGCGGCCCAGCCGCCGCACGGCGACGCCGGCGAGCTCCAGCGGGGTGCCCACGCGTGCGGCCAGGTCGTCGGCCTGCTCGTGCAGGAGCCTGACCACCTGGGATCCGACGACGCCGCATCCCAGAAGCGCGACTTTCAGTGCCATCCGGCCACACTTCCCTTCAATCCGTGGGCGGGTTTCTCTGCCACGCGGGCCGGGCGGCCCGCCGTGTGAGGTCGTATCACAGCTGCCCTCTCAGCAGGTCTTCCTCGGTCTCCCGGCGGACGATCACGCGGGACGCCCCGTCCTTGACCGCGACCACGGCGGGCTTGGGGAGGTAGTTGTAGTTGTTGGCCAGCGAGCGGCAGTAGGCGCCGGTGCCCGCGACGGCGATCAGGTCGCCGGTGGCGAGGTCCGCGGGGAACCACAGGTCGCGGACGACCATGTCGCCGCTCTCGCAGTGCTTGCCGACCAGGCGGGAGAGCATCGGCGCGGCGTCGCTCTCGCGCGAGGCCAGGCGCGCGGTGTACTCGGCGCCGTACAGGGCGGTGCGGATGTTGTCGCTCATGCCGCCGTCGACGCTGACGTAGGTGCGCAGCCCCTCGACGTCCTTGATCGTGCCGACCTCGTACAGCGTGACGCCCGCGAGGCCGGTGATGGCCCGGCCGGGCTCGACGGTGAGCCGGGGAACCGGCAGGCCGGCGGTCTCGGCCACCTTGGTGACGATCTCGCGCAGGCTGTCGGCGATCACCTTGACGTCGGGCGCGGTGTCCCCGTCGACGTACGGGATGCCGTAGCCGCCGCCGAGGTCGAGCTCCGGCAGCACGACGCCGTGCTCCTCCTTGATCTGCACCAGGAGCGTGGCCAGGCGGCGCGCGGCCACCTCGAACCCGGCGGTGTCGGTGATCTGGGAGCCGATGTGGGAGTGCAGGCCGACGAGCTCCAGCTGGGGCAGGGCCAGGATGCGCCGGGCCGCCTCGGCCGCGGCGCCGCTGCTCAGCGAGAAGCCGAACTTCTGGTCGTCGTGGGCGGTGGCGATGAACTCGTGGGTGTGGGCCTCCACTCCCACGGTGACCCGGATCATGACCTGGGGGCGCCTGCCGTGCTTGTCGGCGAGGAAGCCGAGGCGGGCGATCTCCTCGAAGGAGTCGATCACGATGTGCCCGACCCCGACCTCGACGGCCCGCTCCAGTTCGGCCGGCGACTTGTTGTTGCCGTGCATGGTGATCCGCTCGGGCGGGAAGCCGACGCTGAGCGCGACGGCGAGCTCGCCGTTGCTGCACACGTCGAGGCCGAGGCCCTCCTGCATGATCCAGCGCGCGACCTCGCGGCACAGGAACGCCTTGCCGGCGTAGTGGACGTCGCCCCCGGCGAACGCGCTCGCGTAGTCGCGGCAGCGGGAGCGGAAGTCTTCCTCGTCCACCACGTAGAGCGGGGTGCCGTGCTCCGCGACCAGGTCTCTGACGTCCGCGCCGCCGATCGTGATGGAACCGCCGACGCGGTGCGACGTTCGCGGCCAGATGGTCGGGTCCAGCATGTTCAGGTCGGCAGGTGCGTGCGGAGGGCGCTCCTCGGGCAGCACTTCGGCGTGCCGGTCACCGGCGGGGTGGGCGAATCGACTCACCCGATCGAGGCTATCGGACCCGGTGATCCGACTGGGACGAGTGACCACCCATCGAGACGCGATACCCCGAGAATCCGCGAACTTTTTACGCTAGCGAGGGTTTTTTCCACATATCTTCACGTCGAGAGGGAGTCTTCCGGCTAGGACACCTGCTCCGCCGGGGCGGCCCAGGTGTTGCACGCCTCGACGGTGCCCGCCTGCTGGCCGCGCCGCATCCACCGGGCGCTGTTGGCGCCCGAACCGTGCGACTGCCGGTAGGCGGGCTCCTGGCTCTGCGTTCCGGAGTCCTGGCCGGCGAGCCTGCTCAGGTTCCGCAGCCGGCGCGGCTCGACGATCCGCAGCGTCGCCGCGGCCATGCAGTCGGCCTGGAGTTCGAGCCGCCGCGACCACGCCTCGTCGAAGACCTCCGGCCCGCGCCGGCCGGCGATCCCGCTGATCTCCTGGACGTGGTGGGCGTACTCGTGCGCGAGGGTGAACATCATCGGGAAGGCCCGGCGGTCCTCGACCAGGACGTTGACGACGCGGCCGTCGGGGCAGTAGATCCCGGCCCAGTCGTAGTCCTCGATGCCGCAGGCGGCCTCCTCGGGGGTGGCGACCAGCCGCACCTCCGCGGGCGGGCTGTACGCGAGGTCCGCCTGCGCGAGCGTGGCGGCCCACATCCGGTCCAGGCACCCGGTCAGCGTCCTCAGCGTCGCGCGGATGTCGGCGTCGATCTCCTCGGGCAGCGTCTCGCAGCGGCCGTCGACGGGACCGGTCTCGTAGAGGCGGTGCGTGGCCGCCGCCGAGTGCGGCGAGCCGGGCGCGGTGCCGATGAGCTCCCGCAGGTCACCGCGGAGGTAGGCGAGCCCGCTGAGGATGACCACGAAGGCCAGCGCGGTCGGCAGCACCCGCCGGATCACCCCGGCGCGGCGCGGCTCATGCGCCTCCCAGTCCCGCGGACCGTTCACCTGCCCTCCCAATTCGCTTTTGGGAGGGTCTATCACAGTCTGTCAGGCGCTGTCGTACCGAGTTCCGCCAGAGCGCCGGCCAGCACGTCGCGGACGGCCCGCGCGAGCCGCACGCGGGCGGCGTGCAACGGGGACGGCTCCTCGTCCCCCGAGGGCAGCGGGGCGGCCCGCTCGAACGCGTCGTGATAGGCCAGGGCCAGCTGCTCGGCGTAGGCCGCCCAGCCGGGGTCGCGGCTCGCCCGCCTGCCGGGCAGCTCGGCCAGGAGCCTGAGCACCGCCCGGTCCCACCTGCCGTCGAGCAGCTCGGGCCGGAAAGCGCCGCCCACGCCCAGCTCCGCCGCCCAGCGCTGCACGGCGGCCGCCCGCACGTGCGCGTACCGCACGGCGAACCCCGGGTTGGCCCACGTCCTGGGACGGTCGGACCACGGCGGCGCCGGCACCGGGCCTCCGGCCGGGACGGCGGCCGATCCGGTGGCGGGGGCGGCGACCGGTCCGGCGGCCGGGGCGGTTCCGGTGCCCGGCGGCCCGATCTCCTCAAGGAGCTCTCCCGGCACGGCCACCACGATCTCCAGGAACCCGTCGGCGCGCACCCGGACGGCCGCGACGCCGGGCAGCGCGCGGAGCCGGGCCGCCGTCTCCGCCGGATCCGCGCCCCGGCGCAGCGCGGCCGGGGAGACGTAGAGCGCCTCCTCGGCCCACGTCCCCCGCGGGATCGGCGGCATGCCGAGAAGCGCGCCGAGCTCGCCGGGCGTCATCCTCGCACCATAGAGGAGCCCGGCCCCGCGGGCGACAGGGGACGGGCCCGGCGGGCCGGGGCGTACCGGCCGGCCGGGCGCGTCGGATCGGGACGCGCGGGCCGGCCGGGCAGGCACGTCAGACGAGGGCGTGCGGATCGGCCGGACCGTAGTCGATGAGCTGGGCCGAGCCCAGCAGCCAGCGGTCGCGGTCGCGCAGGCACACGTAGCCGAAGCGGTCGGCGGAGAAGACCTTGATCCCGTCCGCGCGGCACTGGCGCATGAGCACCTCGCCCCAGCCGTCGGAGACGTCGGCGAAGCCGATGCCGCGCAGGACCGTGCGGCGGGCCAGGAGGGTGGCCCCGGCCACGTCGGGCAGGTAGGAGTACTCCGCCTGGGGCTGGCGCAGCACGGTCGCCGCGACGTCGCGCAGGTGGGCGTAGTGGGCCGCCTTGCCGACGATGTCGGCGGTGCTGAACAGGAAGGCCCGGCGCAGGTCGGTCAGGTAGTGCTCGCCGTACTGGTCGCGGGCGTCCATGACCGCCACCAGGTCGCCCTGGCACAGGTCCAGGGCGCGGTTGAGCAGGCCGCCGGTGGTCAGGTCGGGGTCGCTGCGGCGGACCACCACGTCCACCCCGTCGGGCATCGCCTGGCGGGCCCGCTCGGCGGCGCCGGGGGCGTCCGAGAGCAGCACCAGCTGGACGACGCCCTTCTGCGGCGCGACCTGGGCCAGCGTGTAGTCGAGGTCGCCCCGGTCGATCATGATCACCGAGACGTTCAGGGTGGCCCGGCCGCTGGGCAGGCCGATCGCGTCCAGCAGGTCGTCGACCTTGTCGCTCATCGTGCCGGAGGCGTAGGCCTGGCGGAGCGCCAGGTGGGCCCGGACCGGGTCGGGCTCGGTGCCGATCGGGGTGCCGCAGGCGGCGATCTCCGCCATCCGCCAGGGTTCCGTGCCCGGCGGGCAGTCGACGGCGACGGGCCATCGGTAGGAGGTCAGGACGTCCGGGTACGACAGGTGCTCGGGGAGCAGCTCCTGCAGCGTGAGCACCCGCTCGAAGCGGTCGCCGGCCAGCGGCAGCGGGTTGTGCACGCGCGGCTGGATCGCGAAGGGCAGGATGCCCAGCGAGGGCGCCCGGCGGCCCGGCTCCGGGTCCCGCGACGCCAGCGCGGTGCCCCACGGTCCCACGGACCTGGGCAGCGCGGTGACGATGTGCTCGAAGAGCCGGGCGGCGGCCACGAAGCGCTCCACCTCGCCCCCGGTGTGCCAGAAGACCGTGCGGATGCCGCGCTCGGCGCACCACGACAGCAGGGCGCGCAGTCCCTGTCCCGGCTGCCTGATCTCCTCCGCCCACGGCCCCTCGGTGACCGACTCGACCACCAGCAGGTGCGGGATCTCCTGGCTCAGCACCCGGGCGAAGTCGCGCGGCGTGAAGCCGACGGTCTGCCGCCACTCGTAGCGCAGCAGCGCCTCGGCGTGCGGCTCGGCGACCACGGCCGCGGTCAGGTGCGGACGGGTGTTGGGACCGGTCGGAACACGGTACGGCTTGAGCTTGACCGAGCTGCCGCCGACGGTCCTGACGGAACTGGTCGCCTGGAAGGCCGCGCCCGGAGCCGGCTGCTGCTTGCCGTCGGTCTTGCGCGGGACGGGCTGGCGCTTGGGCGCGGTGGGGCGCTTGGCCGGCTTGGCGGCGCCGCGCAGGCCGCGCGCCAGGCGCACGGGGTTGGACTTGCCGGTCTTGATGGCGTCGCCGAGCCGGGACCAGCGGGCCAGCTGCACCGAGGAGAGCTTCCACTTGGCCACGTCGGCCTGGTAGCGCTGTTCCGCCAGGTCCTTGCGGAGCTTCTCCTCGGCCGCGTTCGCCGCCCGGAGCCGCTCCTCGGTCTCGTCGAGACGCTCCCGCAGGACGCGCACTTCCTCGGCCGCGCGTTCCGCGTCGGCGACCCTGGCCTGTGCCGCTTCGAGCAGGCGTGCCAGCTCGGAGGCCCGTTCCGCGTGCGCCACCGCCTCCCGCAACGCCTGCCGTGTGCTTTCGAGTTGGTCGCCCGCCACGCCGTCCTCCGTTTTCTCAGCCGGGCGAAAGGATACCCTTTGGTCAATCGCGACACAGAGGAGTCAGCACGGTGCAGTGGCCGACGTTCAATGTGAGGCCGTACGTCTGCGGCGGCATCGGGCACCTTGACGAGGCCGTCCTGGAGACGTTGCGAGAGGCCGGCCCGCGGGTCAGGCCCGCGCTCCGGAGTCCCGGGGCGGCGCTGTTCGGCTCCGCGCCGCTGCCGCCCTACCGGCGGGACGAGCGGACCTGGGCGTTCGCCTGGGGCGAGCGGACGCCGGGTGAGGCGGCGCCGTGGATCACCGTGGCGGAGACGTACGAGACCCCCGGCCTGATCAACGACGGCGAGCGGATCGCGCTGCACGCGGGCGGGCTCGGCCTGGTGGACGTCTACTACCTCTTCCGCGACGGCGCGGTCTACTTCTCCTCGTTGCTGGAACCGCTGCTCTCGCTGGTGCGCACGCCGTACGACGTCGACTGGGAGGCCTGGGCCTCGATCATCCAGCTGACCTTCCCGCTGCGTGACGACACCCCCTACACCCAGGTCAGGCGGCTCGCCGGGTCGAGCGCGCTGATCTTCGAACCGGGGTCGGGCCGGATCTCCACCGAGCGGAGGCTGCCCCGCTGGCTGCGCGAGGAGCCGTACGAGGCGGGGCGGGCGGCCGGGGAGATCCTGGAGATCCTGCACGAGGTCTACAAGGAGTTCGACGGGCGCCCGCTGCTGGTGCCGGTCAGCGGCGGCTACGACTCGCGGCTGCTGTGTTCGGTCGCGGTGGCGCGCGGCGCCGACGTGGAGTCGTGGACGACCAGCCCCGACGACGGCACCGACACCGACATCGTCTTCGCCAAGGCGATCACCCGCGAGCTGGGCGTGCGGCACCGCGTGATCCCCCAGGACCCCGCCGCCTACCCCGACGACGCGCTGGCCGCGGCCCGGCGCCTGGAGTTCCTCACCCCGCACCACGCCTGGTACACCCCCTTCGCCCGCGAGGTGCACCGGGCGGGGCGGACCCTGGTGGACGGGCTGGCCGGCGGGCCGCTGCTGAAGAACTTCATGGTCAGCGGGGCCGCGCTGGAGGCCTCCACCCAGGCGGAGCGCAAGGCCGCCCTGCTCGGCTCGCTGGCGCTGGGCGCCCCGTCGGTGCCGTTCCTGTCGGAGCAGGCCGAGGCCTGGATCACCGACACCGTCAGGCACGCCTTCGCCGAGTCGACCTCCATGCTCAACGGGCACCGGGCGGAGTTGCCGCTCTCGGTGCTGCACACCCGCACGGCCCGGGGCATCGCCCGCTCGCCGGTCAACCTGGTGGGCCCGGAGGCCTCGTTCGCGGCCCCGTTCATCCACCCCGACTTCTTCGACGCGGCGCTCTCGGTCGGCGTGGCCCGCAAGGACCGGGGCCGCTTCTACCGGGAGGTCCTGTACGCGGCCAACCCGCGGGTGGCCGCGCTGCCCTCCACCAACGTGGTCAAGCAGCCGCTGCAGCGCGTCCCGCTCCGCTCGGCCGCCGCGCCCGCCCGCGAGTACGGCCACCGGATGCTCACCCGGGTCGCCGGGACCGTGCCCTCCCTGCTCTCGGAGCGGCTGCACGAGGTGGTCGCCGAGGGGCCGGACGCGCTGGCCCGTTTCAACGGCTGGAACGACCGCTTCTGGGTTCGCGGCCTGGTCCTGTTCGGCGCCTGGCTCGGCGACTACGGGGACCGCCTGGCCGACCTCACACCCCCCTGGTCCTGACGTCCCCGCGCGCCTCCCGGCGCGCCTGTCGCACCGCGCGGTCCCGGCACCCGCGAGCGGACGCCCCGGCGGGCATCGTCCCAGGTCAGGGCGGCGGAGTCGGGAGTGTTCCGGGTGTGGAGACGGTGAGCGACAGGGTGATTACGCGGGCACGGCGCGATGCGGGCGGGGATTCCGCGTGAGGGGAGCGGAGTACCCCGCCGAGCGGGCTTCCACCACGTCACGCGGCTGGTAGTCTTCGGCGCAGAAAGCGCCACAACGGATGGTCCCGAATCACAAATTCGGTCGTCCGAGGCCATGGAGCTCGTGGGGATGACGGCTCCCGCCGGCGCGGTCACCAAACATCATCAGCCGGGATACCCGGTGACTTCGTCCTGCCCCCATCACCGTGAGCGAGAACACGTTGAACGCATCCCCTTTCCCCTCCCCCGACCACGCCCCGGAGACGATCGCCGAGGACTTCATCTCGGCGGACCCCCAGTGGTACAAGCGCGCGGTCTTCTACGAGGTGCTGGTCCGCGGGTTCAAGGACTCCAACGGCGACGGCACCGGAGACCTGCGCGGCCTCATCGAGAAGCTGGACTACCTCCAGTGGCTCGGCGTCGACTGCCTGTGGCTGCTCCCCCTGTACGAGTCGCCGCTGCGTGACGGCGGCTACGACATCTCCGACTACATGAAGATCCTCCCCGACTTCGGGGACCTCGCGGACTTCATCAAGCTGGTCGAGGAGGCGCACCGGCGGGGCCTGCGCATCATCACCGACCTGGTGATGAACCACACCAGCGACAGGCACCCCTGGTTCCAGGCCTCCCGGCACGACCCCGAGGGCCCGTACGGGGACTTCTACGTCTGGGCCGACGAGCCGACCGGCTACCCCGACGCGCCGATCATCTTCATCGGCGCCGAGGAGTCCAACTGGACCTACGACCCGGTCCGCAAGCAGTACTACTGGCACCGGTTCTTCCACCACCAGCCGGACCTGAACTACGAGAACCCGGCGGTCCAGGAGGCCATGCTGGAGGTCCTGCGCTTCTGGCTGGACCTGGGCATCGACGGCTTCCGCCTGGACGCGGTGCCGTACCTGTTCGAGCGCGAGGGCACCACCTGCTCCGGCCTGCCGGAGACCCACGCGTACCTGAAGAAGGTCCGCGCCGAGGTGGACCGCCTCTACCCGGACCGGGTGCTGCTGGCCGAGGCCAACGGCTGGCCGGAGGACGTCGTGGAGTACTTCGGCGACCCGTCGGTGGGCGGCGACGAGTGCCACATGGCCTTCCACTTCCCGCTCATGCCGCGCATCTTCATGGCGGTGCGGCGGGGCAGCCGCGAGCCGATCTCCGAGATCATGTCCCGGACGCCGAAGCTCCCGGACAACGCCCAGTGGGGCATCTTCCTCCGCAACCACGACGAGCTGACGCTCGAAACGGTCACCGAGGAGGAGCGCGACTACATGCACGCGGAGTACGCCAAGGACCCGCGCATGCGCGCCTACCTGGGCATCCGGCGCCGCCTGGCCCCGCTGCTGGAGAACGACCGCGACCAGATCGAGCTGTTCACCGCGCTGCTGCTCTCGCTCCCCGGCTCGCCGGTCATGTACTACGGCGACGAGATCGGCATGGGCGACAACATCTGGCTGGAGGACCGCGACGCGGTCCGCACCCCGATGCAGTGGAGCCCGGACCGCAACGCCGGCTTCTCCCAGGCCGACCCCGGACGCCTCTACCTGCCCGCCGTCATGGACCCGATCTACGGCTTCCAGGCGGTCAACGTGGAGGCCCAGCAGAAGAACCCCGCCTCGCTGCTCCACTTCACCCGGAAGATGCTCCAGATCCGCCGCGACCACCCGGTCTTCGGCACCGGCGTCTACAACGAGCTGTGGTCGAGCAACCCGGCGGTGCTCAGCTTCGTCCGCGAGGACGGGGACGACGTCATGCTGTGCGTCAACAACCTGTCGAAGTACCCGCAGCCGGTCGAGCTCGACCTGCGCCGCTTCGAGGGCATGACCCCGGTCGAGGCCCGGGGCGGGGTCCACTTCCCCACCGTGGGCGCCCTGCCCTACCTGCTGACCCTGCCGGGTCACGGCTTCTACTGGTTCTCCCTGCGGAGCTGACGTCTCCTCCCCCGGGATCCGCCCGCCCCGCCCGTCCGTCCCCGCCCGCCGGGCTCCCCCCGCCGGGCGGGGGGAGCCCGGCGGGCGGTCACCGGCGGTGCCCGGCGCGGCCGGAGCCCGAGTCCACCAGGCCGAGCCGCAGTGCCCTCGTCACCAGCACCTCCCGCTTCCACCCCCGGCCGGTGACCTGCCCGGTGTTCGGACGCGCGTCGAGCTTGTCGGGGGAGTCGTGGGCCGGGACACGGCCCGCCGGCCCCGCCTGCCAGGGGGCCGGGCCCAGCACGGTGATCTCCGCCTCCGTCTCGCAGGCGCCGACGACCCTCGCGCTCTCGAACGGCACGGGCACCTCGGTCCGCCCGGGGGTGACGCCGAAGTACTCGTCCGGATGCTCGATGTTCTCCACGATCAGGCGGACCCTGCCCTGGTTGCCGACTCGCCAGTGATCGTGGTGGGCGCTCAACCGGCCCGCGACGGCCGCGTCACACGTCTGGCAGGGCACCCGCGACGGCCGCGTCACACGTCTGGCAGGGCAGCCGCAGATCGAAACCGCATTCCCTGCAGGAACACGCGCCGAAGGTCGTGACCTCACCGGAATGGAGCCGCACGGCCTCCCCCTCGTTTCCACGTCTTCCTGTCACCTGGGCGGACATCAGACGAGCAGCCATTCTGTCCCCGTTCTCCTTACTCGGGTCTGTGAACGTGGCGCGTGAGCGTCGCATGCCCCGCGACAAACCATTCACACCTTGGCGCGCGCGTTGTCATCCTTCGGGAAACGCGGTAATCCGGAGTGTGACCGCCGGCGGCGGTGCGCAATGCGATGGGCCGTCGGGATGTTCCGTGTTAGCCTGACGTGAATTCGACGAGGCCGTGGCGCGGTTCCCGCCGACGGCCGGACCGGCGCCGTCAAGGAATGGATTCCATGGATTACGTCAAGCTCGGCAATACCGGTCTGGACGTTTCCCGGCTGTTCCTGGGATGCATGAGTTTCGGTGATCCGGGCCGCGGGGCGGACACCTGGACCCTGCCCGAGGACGACAGCCGCGCCCTCATCCGCCGCGCGGTCGAGGCAGGCGTCAACTTCATCCACCGCTGGGATCCGCACACCCCGATCGAGGAGACCCTCGAAACCCTGCACGACCTGGTCAGGGCCGGCAAGACCCGTTACATCGGCGCCTCGTCCATGTACGCCTGGCAGTTCGCCAAAGCCCTCCACACCGCCGATCTGCACGGATGGACGCGCTTCGTGTCCATGCAGAACCATTACAACCTGCTCAATCGCGAGGAGGAGCGGGAGATGCTGCCGCTCTGCGCCGACCAGGGCGTCGGCGTCCTCCCGTGGAGCCCGCTGGCCCGCGGCCGGCTCACCCGCGACTGGGACACCGAGACCGCCCGCACCGCCGACGACGAGTACGGCGCGAGCCTCTACGCCCGGACCACCGCCGCCGACCGCGTGGTCGCGGAACGGGTCGCCCGGGTCGCCGAGGCGCGCGGCGTCCCGCGCGCCCGGGTCGCCCTCGCCTGGCTGGCGGGGAACCCCGCGGTCACCGCCCCCGTCGTCGGCGTCACCAAGCCGCACCACCTCGACGACGCGATCGCCGCGTTCGATCTCTCGCTCACCCCGGACGAGATCGCGGAGCTTGAGGAGCCGTACGTGCCCCACCCGGTCGCCGGGTTCGAGTAGACCATCGCGGACAGGCGGCGCGGGGCGTCCTCAGCGGTCCCGCGACGGGCGCGCGATCAGCGCATCGTGAACCCGCATCGGCGCAGTGAACTGACGTTGGCGTCGCTGCCGTGCACCAGCCCCGCCGCGTGGATGCCGGCCTGGTTCGGTTCCAGCTCCACCGGGACCGCCCTGCCGACGTCGACCTCCGAACGGTCCAGCTCCTCGTCCAACACGCTGCCCGTCTCGGTCACGTCCCGGTAGCGCGACGCCTTCCCCAGGTGGCTCCCGTGGATCACCTTCCTGCAGCCGTTCCGCCGGCCGGACGGGTCGATGGCCGGCCAGACCGTGATCGCCTCCGTGGCGGGATCGATGGTCTCCCGCCAGTAGTGGGCGTCCTGATGCCGGGGAACGCTCTTGCCGTCCCCCGCCGGTTTGCAGAAGAAGCGGGCTGAGAAAAGTGCCGTGTCCGGCCCCAGGATGGTCTCGACGAGATCGAGCACGTCCTCGTCGGACAACCACCGGAACAGCGCCGGATCGGTGAAGTGGGGAACGTCCGCGTCCTCGGGGAACTCCCCCTCGGAAAGGCCCGCGAGTTTCTGCTCGAAATGCTCCTTGAGCGCCTCGAACCTGTCGGGGCGGAGCAACCGGTCACGTACCGGATAATCGGATTCCCGGTAGAATTCCAGGTCCTCGGCGGACAGGGTTCTTCCTGTCGTCCTCGCCATTTCCAGCTCCCTTTCATGCTCTTTTCTTCCTTCTTCACGAGCCGGCCCCGCTCGGCGGCCTCTCTCTTTCCCGCGCGCTCACCGGTCGCCCAGCAGGTGCGCCGTGGCGGTTATCTCCCGGTCGGGAAGGAAGTCCCGCAGCACCCTCCGGTGCGCCCGTGCCCCATGCCCCGGGTGTCCGTCTCCCCTTTCACGACCGAGGCCGGCAGCGTCCCGAAACCCGACAGGTCGGCCGGGCCGCGCACCGGCAGGCCGACGCGCCGCCGTTGCGCCGGGGGCAGCGCGCGCCACGCGGCCAGGCACCTGCCGAACCAGACGCCCTGCTCGATGTCGCCCGGGATTCCGCAGGGGCCCGGCCCGACCAGGGCCAGGTAGCCCTCGACCACGTGCGCCGCGAAAGAGGCCAGGACCCCGTCCGTGTCCTTCAGCCGGTCCCACCGGGACACCCGGACCAGCAGGGGCTCACCCCGGAGGGGCGCCCTCTCGGCGACCAGCCGTACCGGGTGGCGCGGCGGGAGCGGAGCGGCCCCCAACGGGCCACGGCCCTCGACCGGTGCCGGCACTCAACCGACGGCGATACTCGACCGACGGCGGTACTCAACGGACCGTGACCTGGATCCGGGATCGGGCGGCCCTGCGGGCCGGGAGCAGCGCCACCAGCAGGGCGACTCCCACCGCGGTCAGCACCGCCGCGGCCAGCGTGAGCGCCGACGGCGTGCGCCCGATGCCCGCGCCCATGCCGCTGGTGCGGCCCTGCAGGTCGATCAGGCCGGCCGCCAGGGACGCCCCGGCGAGCGTGCCCACGAGCACCCCCAGCACCGCGGGCAGGCCGGTGCCGGTGACCAGCGTGGCCACGACCTGACGGGGCGTGAGACCCATCGCCTTGAGCACCGCCAGGTCGAACGCGTGGTCGCGGAGGCTCAGCGCGCTCGCGGTCAGCAGGTTGGTCAGCCCGATCAGCGCCAGCACGACGGTCAGCGCGACGATCACCACGCGGATGACCGCGAGCCGTTCCGCCGGATTGACCACCCGGCTGACCTCCAGTGCCTCGTCCGAGGCGGCCAGCAGCCGGGCCCGGACCGCGTCCGGGTCGGCTCCCGGCCTGAGCACCAGGCTGTAGAACTGCGGCGGCACCGTGTCCTTGGCCGCCAGGCTGTCCATCCCGAGGGAGAGCACCTCGCCGTCCTGGTCCGGCTCGACCACCCGGCCCACGATGTGCACGATCAGCGGGGTGCCGCCGACCGTCATGCGGACCCGGTCGCCGATCTCCACCCCCAGCAGGTCGAGCAGCCCCTGCCCCGCGACGGCCTCGCCCCGGCCGGCGAACATCCGCCCTTCCACCACCGCGAAGGGGTACGGCTGGGCGGAGGTGCCCACCGCGCGGGCCAGCACGCTCCTGGTCTGCTCCGGCTCCAGCACGGGCACCTCGCTGCCCGGGTAGACGGCCAGCACCTGGGGGTCCGCCCTGGTGATCCGCAGGGTCTCCCCGGGGGAGAGCTCGCCCGGACGGACGGTGAGCGCCGCCGCCTGGCCCACCTTCTCGGGGTGGCGCAGGAAGTCGTCCAGAGTGGCCCAGCAGCCGAGGCCGATCGTGATCATCATCATCGGGACCGCGAGGCCGAAGACGCCGAGGAGCGCGGGAACACGCCGGGTGAAGGCGTCGCGGGTGCCCAGGACGAGGGCGTGCGGCAGCCGTGCGAGAAGGGCGAGTCTGGCCATCCGCGACAGGTGGCCCTTCGGCGGTGAGGCGGGCGCCGCGGGGATCGGCGGTGTGCGGCTGCCGTGCCAGGCGGGCAGGGCGACCACCACGAGGACCACCGCGGCGGTGCCCCCGGCGATCGCCAGCAGCGGCGCCGGCGAGAGCGGCGGGATCGGCACGCCGTCCAGGGCGACCGCGGCCGCGACCTGCCCGCAGACCAGCCCGATCACGATGCCGAGCAGGCCGAGCGCGCCGTGCTCGGCCATGAGCACGGCGAAGACCTGGCCCCGGGTGTAGCCGAGGGATTTCAGGGTGGCGATGTCGCGCGTCTGGGTGAGCACCCGCCCGCCCACCGCGTTGGCGATGGCGAGCGCGGCGGCGACCAGCCCGGCGCCGCCGAACAGCGCGAGCAGCAGGCCGAGCAGCCGGTTGTCGAGCTCCATCGAGGCGCGGACCTCACGCCAGGTGGACATCCGCTGGATCTGTTCGTCCAGCAGGGTGACCGCGCCGTGGACGGCCGGGAGCGTGTCCTCGCCGTCGGCCAGGCGCAGCCCGGTGACCGCCTCGCTGCGGCCCGGCGCGGGCTCCACCCTCGCCAGGACCGAGGCGGGCGTCCAGGCCAGGCCGGGCGTCCACTCCGGGTAGAAGCCCTGGTCGGCGGTGTCGGCGAGGCCGACGACGATCAGCGGGTGGGTGGCGCCGTTGAGCGCGGTGACGGTGAAGGGGCCGCCCACCTCCAGGCCGAGCGTCCTGGCGAAGGAGCGTTCGACGACCACACCGTCGGCGTCGCCCTCGCGGAGCCAGCGCCCCTCGCGGACCAGGGGCGCGGCGACCGGGGGCAGCCTCGTGGGCATCTCGCGCAACGCCACGGGCGACTTCTTCCCGCCTGTCGCGAGCGTCGCCGGCGCCGTGCGGTACGGCCCCGCGACCTGGACCACCCCGGGGAGCCGCGACAGGGCGGCCGGGTCGGGGGCGTCCCTGGTGTGTATCCACACGTGCGCGCCGCTGGTCTGGGCGAACAGCCCCCGCCAGGGGTTGGTCCCGTCCTCCAGCAGGGTCGCGGAGGTGATCAGCGCGGTGACGATGCCGGCCACGGTCAGCACCGTGAGCGCCGCCTGGGCCCGGCGCGCCCGCAGGTCTGCCCGGATCCATCTGGCGGAGGCGCGGACGGTGCTCATGCGGGGGTCATCCCCTCAGTTCGACGACGTCGCCGGCGGTGCCCCTGGGGCGGCGGCGGGCCGCGCCCACGGCGCCGTCGTCGACGATCTGGCCGTCCAGGAGGGAGACCACCCGGTCGGCCAGGCCGGCCACCCGGGCGTCGTGGGTGACGAGGATGACGGTCTGGCCGTCGCGGTGGACCTGGCCGAGCAGCCGCAGGACGTCGCGGGTGTTCCGGCTGTCGAGGTTGCCGGTGGGCTCGTCCGCGAGCAGCAGGCTCGGCGTGTTGGCCAGCGCGCGGGCCAGCGCGACCCGCTGCTGCTCACCGCCGGCGAGCTGGGAGGGCGCGGCGTCGGCGCGCGCGGTCAGCCCCAGCTCGCCGAGGAGGTGCTCGCGGCGCTCCCTGGCCTCGCGCGCCGACGCGCCGGCCAGCAGCGCGGGCAGTTCGACGTTGTCGGCCACGGTCATGTTGGCGACGAGATTGAAGAACTGGAAGACGAAGCCGATCTTCTGCCGGCGGAGCAGCGCCCAGGCGCTCTCGCTCAGGGTGTCGACCCGCCGGCCGTCGAGCCAGATCTCGCCGCTGGTCCGGGCCTCCAGGCCGCCGAGCATGTGGACCAGGGTGGACTTGCCGGACCCGGACGGCCCCATGACGGCCACGAACTCCCCCGGCTCGACCCGCAGGTCGACGCCGCGCACGGCCGGCACCGGCACCCCGCCGTCCTGATAGATCTTGACGAGATTGACGGTGTCGACCACGGGGGATGTCAACTCAGCTCCTCCTGGCAGCGTTCGAGCCAGTCGAGGTCGGCCTGCAGGTGCAGCATGGCCCCCTCGATGAGGAGAAGGGCCACCCGGTTGCCCGGATCGGTCTGCTCGGCGAGCTCGTTCAGGTCGCGCATGAGTGTGAGGTAGTGGCGGCGCTGACGGTTGATCAGCGCCGTCCGGTCGGCGATTCCGGTCATCGGGGCCAGCACGAGCTTCATGAAGAACTCGTCCCGGACCCTGGGCCCCTCGCTGGACTCGTCCGCCCAGGTGTCGAGGGCCTCGCGGCCCATGGCCGTCAGATAGTAGACCTTCTTGTTCGGCCGGCTGGACTGCTCGACGTCCACGGCGCGCACCAGGCCGTCCTTCTCCAGGCGGCCGAGCGTGACGTAGATCTGCCCGATGTTCGGTGAAGGGTAAGCGCTTCCAAAGATCTGTTCAAGAGCCTGTTTGAGCTCGTAGCCATGGGCAGGTTCCTTTGCGAGGAGCGCCAGCAGCGTCAGCCGCACGCCCCACCTCCTCGGAGTGCTTGTTACGGGCTCGTTACGAGGTCATCCGTTGACGCCGATGTTACCGCTATGCATAACATGCATGCATCTACCTAACACGTATGTAACCGCCTTGAAAACGGGAGGTCATCGTGCGGCGACTGCTCTCCGCCGTGTTCGCCGTGCTCGTCATGGCGGGGTGCTCGGAGGCGGACGCGCAGGAGGCCGAACGGTTCGGCGGGACCGGCCCGATAACGCTGGTGACCGGGCGCGACACGACGGCCTACCTGCAGCCGCTGCTCGACCGGTGGAACCGGGCGCACCCCGAGGAGCCGGTGACCCTGCTCGAACTCCCCGAGGCCGCCGACGAGCAGCGCGCGCAGATGGTCGCCAACCTGCAGGCCAAGTCCGAGCGGTACGACGTGCTCGGCCTGGACGTCGTCTGGACGGCGGAGTTCGCCGACGCCGGCTGGATCCTGCCGCTGGAGCGCGAGCTGTTCCCGCTCGACCGGTTCCTGCCGCCGGTCGTCGACACCGCGGTCTACCGGGGCAAGCTCTGGGCGGTGCCGTACACCAGCAACGCCGGCCTGCTCTACTACCGCAAGGACCTGCTGGCCAAGGAGGGCTTCACCCCGCCGAAGACCTGGGAGGAGCTGCGCACGCAGGCCCGCGCCCTGCACGACGAGTACGGCATCGGCGGCTACGCCGGGCAGTTCCTGGCCTACGAGGGCCTGACCGTCAACTTCACCGAGGCCGTGCAGTCGGCCGGCGGGCAGATCCTCAGCCAGGACGGCGCCAGGGTGACCATGGACGTGGCCAAGGCCGAGGCCGGCCTGGACTTCCTGGTCGGCGGGTTCCGGGAGGGGTGGATCCCGCGGGAGTCGCTCTCCTTCAAGGAGGAGGAGTCGCGGCTGGCCTTCCAGGAGGGCCGGCTGGCCTTCGCGCGGAACTGGCCGCACGCCTACGGCCCGGCCACCACCTCGGAGGTCGCGGGCAGGTTCGCGGTCACCAGGCTTCCCGGGCTCGACGGCCCGGGGACGGGTTCACTCGGCGGGATCAACCTCGCCGTGAGCGCCTACTCCACGCGGCAGAAGTCGGCGACGGAGTTCATCCGCTACTTCACCGGCCTGGAGAACCAGCGGCGGGTGCTCACCGAGGGCTCGTTCCCGCCCGTGTGGGCCGAGCTGTACGACGACCCCGCCCTGATCAAGCGCTTCCCGTACCTGCCGGTCCTGAAGGAGAGCATCCTCTCCGCCCGGCCCCGGCCGGCCGGCGCCGACTACAACCAGGTGAGCCTGGTGATCGCCAGCGCGGTCTCCAACGCGCTCACCCCGCCCTTCGAGGAGGACGTCGGCGACACCGTCGCCGCCATGCGAGAACAACTCGACGAGATCGTCCGCGCTCGATGAGCCCGGGGCGATCCCCCGGGAGAGAGCCGTCATCCCCATCTCGGTTCTCGGCACATCTCCATATCCCATCCCCTCTCCACTGCCCCCGCCCCGATGCCCCGCCCGCATCCGGGGGCCCGACACCTGAGGAGGTCCGTTCAGCATGCGCACATCCATAGCCGTGGCGACGGCGGCGGGACTGGCCCTGGCGCTCGCCGCCTGCGGCGGCGAATCCGCGTCCCAGAGCACGCCGACCGGCGGCACCGGCGGCACCGGCGGCACCGCCCCCGCCGCGGCCAAGACCCTCGACGGCGTGACCATCGAGGTCGCCGCCAAGTGGACCGGCCCCGAGCAGGCCAACTTCCAGCAGGTGCTCAAGGCGTTCGAGGCGAAGACCGGAGCCAAGGTCACCTACGCCTCCACCGGCGAGGACACCGGCGCCTACCTCGGCCCGCGCATCCAGGGCGGCAACCCGCCGGACATCGCGATCCTCCCCCAGCCAGGCCTGGTCAAGCAGTACGCGGACCAGAAGGCGCTCAAGCCTCTCACCTCCGAGGTGCAGAAGCAGATCGACGAGAACTACACCCCGTACTGGAAGGAGCTCGGCTCCGCGGACGGGCAGGTCTACGGCGTGCTGGTGAAGGCCGCGCACAAGTCACTCGTCTGGTACCGCGACCAGGCCTTCCAGGACGCCGGTACGCAGGCGCCGGCCACCTGGGACGAGCTGGTCACGACCGCCCAGACGGTCGCCGACTCCGGCACCCCGCCGTTCGCCCTGTGCGGCGCCTCCGGCTGGACGCTGACCGACCTGTTCGAGAACGTCTACCTGTCCAGCGCGGGCCCGGAGAACTACGACAAGCTCTCCAAGCACGAGATCCCGTGGACCGACCCCAGCGTGACCACCGCCCTGGAGAAGATCGCGCAGATCACGGGCAAGAAGGAGTTCCTGCTCGGCGGCCCGTCCGGCGCCCTGCAGACCGACTTCCCGACCTGCGTCACCCAGGTCTACGGCCAAGACAAGGCCGCCATGGTGATCGAGGCCGACTTCGTGGCCACCTCGGCCGAGGAGTCGGGCGCCAAGCTCGGTGAGGAGGCCAAGTACTTCCCGTTCCCGAAGGCCGGTGAGACCGAGCCGGTCGTGCTGGGCGGCGACATCGCGGTCGCGATGAAGGACTCCAAGGGCACGATGGCGCTGCTCGAGTTCCTCGCCTCCAAGGAAGGCGGCGAGGTCTGGGCGAAGCTTCCCGGCTACCTCTCGCCCAACCGGAACGTCTCGCCCGACAACTATCCGGCCGAGCTGACCAAGCAGCTCGCCCAGACGATCATCTCCGCCGGGGAGTCGGTCCGCTACGACATGTCCGACCTCGCGCCGAGCGCCTTCGGCGGCACCGACGGAAAGGGCGAGTGGAAGCTCCTCCAGGACTTCGTGCGCGACCCCTCGGACGTCAAGGGCATCCAGCAGAAGCTGGAAGACGAGGCCAAGAAGGCCTGGAAGTAAGGGGGCAAGGCCGTGACCGAACGGTTGGACGGCCCGCAGGGCCCGCGCGGCGAGGCCGCCCGCGGGTCCTCGCCCGGACCGTCCGAGACGCACCCGTCACCGCCGGACACCGGCGGTGTCCGGACCCCGGCGCCCGGAGCGCCCCCGGAGACCCCCGAGCCCTCCGGAGCCGTCCCGGCCGCCGGACCCGCGGAGAACGCGGGAACGATCGGGGCCACCGGTCCCGCGGTGGCCACGGGGGCCGCCGCGGGCCCGGTGGGTTCCGGTGGCGGCTCCCGCCGGAAGGGCGTCACCGGGAGCAGGCTGGGCCCGTCGCCGAAGCTGGCGATCCTGTTCCTGCTGCCGGGCGCGCTCCTGCTCGGTGTGATGGTGATCTACCCGATCGTCTACTCGATCTTCCGCAGCCTGTACGACGGTCCCGGAGACACCTTCGTCGGCGCGGAGAACTACGCCTCCATCTTCAGCGACCCCGCCACCCTGACCACGATCAGGAACAACCTGATCTGGGTGGTCGTGGCCCCCATCCTGGTCACCACGATCGGTCTGATCTTCGCGGTGCTGACCGAGCGGATCCGCTGGGCGACCGCCTTCAAGCTGATCGTGTTCATGCCGATGGCCGTCTCGCTGATGGCCTCCGGGGTCATCTTCCGCCTCGTCTACGAGCAGGACCCGGACCGGGGCGTGGCCAACGCGGTGATCACCTCCGTGCGGGACGTCTTCCGGCCGAGCGTGGGCTACCCGGACGCCCGCCCCAGGGAGAACGAGCAGGCGCCGGTCGCCGTTCAGCAGGGCACGGTGGTGACCAAGCAGCCGGTGGGGCCGGGCACCGCGGTGCTCGTCCCGCTGGTCGGCGTCAAGCCCGGCGACCTCGCCTCGGCCGCGACGGCCAGGACCGTCCAGCCGGGCCCCGGAGAGCTGGCCGGGACCGTGTGGGTGGACTTCACCCAGGGCGGCGGCGGCGCGGTCAACCGGGTGGACCCAACCGAGAAGGGCCTGGCGGGGGTGACCGTGGAGGCGGTGCAGGGCGGCGCCGTCAAGGCGACCGCCACCACCGAGGCCGACGGCACCTTCCGCTTCACCGGGCTCGCGCCGGGTGAGTACCGGGTGCGCCTGCCGCAGGCGAACTTCCAGGCGCCCTTCAACGGGCTCTCCTGGCTGGGCCCGACGCTGATCACCCCGGCGATCATCGGGGCGTTCGTCTGGGTCTGGGCAGGCTTCGCCATGGTGTTGATCGCCGCGGGACTCTCGGCCATCCCGCGTGACGCGCTGGAGGCGGCCCGCATCGACGGTGCCGGAGAGTGGCAGGTGTTCCGCAGGATCACCGTCCCGCTGCTCTCCCCGGTGCTGCTCGTCGTCTTCGTCACGATGATCATCAATACGCTCAAGGTCTTCGACCTGGTCTTCATCATCGCGCCGGGATCGGTGCAGCCGCAGGCCAACGTGATCGCGCTGGAGATGTGGCGGGTCTCCTTCGGCGGCGGCGGCGACCAGGGGCTGGGCAGCGCGCTGTCCATCTTCCTGCTGGTGCTGGTGCTCCCCTTCATGGTTCTCAACATCCGCCGGTTCAGGAGGGACAACCAGTGACGACCGCCACTCTCGGCGCCCGGCAGCGCAGCGCGGCCGGGCGGATCCTGGACCGGATCGGCGGCGGCCTGGTCCAGGCGGTGCTGGTGGTGATCGGCCTGCTCTGGCTGGTCCCGACCCTCGGCCTGTTCGTGGTCTCCATCCGCACCGAGACGGCCAACAACTCCACCGGCTGGTGGACGGCGTTCACCGCGCCGGCGGAGCTGACCCTGAAGAACTACGCCGACCTGCTGGCCTCCGGCTTCACCGCGTCGTTCTGGAACACCGTGCTCATCACCGTGCCGTCGACCCTCCTGGTGATCGGCATCGCGGCCCTGGCCGCGTACGCCTTCGCCTGGATGGAGTTCCCCGGCCGGGACACCCTGTTCCTGGTGGTGGTCGGCCTGCTGGTGGTGCCGATCCAGATCGCGCTGATCCCGGTCGCGAAGCTCTACGGCGGGCTCGGCATCTTCGGCTCCATCGCCGGCGTGGTCCTCTTCCACGTGGCCTTCGGGCTTCCGTTCGCCATCTTCCTGCTGCGCAACTTCTTCGCGGGCATCCCGAGATCGCTGCTGGAGGCGGCGCGGATGGACGGCGCGGGCGAGTGGAAGATCTTCTCCACCGTGGTGTTCCCGCTGGCCAAGCCGGCGGTCGCCTCGCTCGGCATCTTCCAGTTCCTGTGGGTCTGGAACGACCTGCTCGTGGCCCTGGTCTTCGCGAGCACCGAGAACCAACCGATGACCAAGGCACTGCAATCACAGATGCGGCAATTTGGGACCAATGTCGATATTTTGGCTCCAGGTGCGTTCCTGTCGCTGATCATCCCATTGGTCCTCTTTTTCGCCTTCCAGCGGTATTTCGTCCAGGGGATGCTGGCAGGCTCGGTGAAATAGAAAAAAGGGCAGGCCCGGTACGGCTTCCCCCGATTCCCGGCGGGAGCCGTACCGGCCCTCAAACCCCGATAGGGTCTTCCACATGGCAGCACGTCCTTTGAACGAAGTCGTGGAAGCCGGGTGGGCCAAGGCCCTGGAACCCGTCGCTGACAAGATCGCCCAGATGGGCGACTTCCTCCGCAAGGAGGTGGCGGAAGGCAGGCAGTACCTTCCGTCGGGACCGAACGTGCTCCGCGCGTTCCAGCAGCCCTTCGACCAGGTCAAGGTGCTGCTCGTCGGGCAGGACCCCTACCCGACGCCGGGCCACCCGATCGGGCTGAGCTTCTCCGTCGCCGCGGACGTGCGCCCGATCCCGGGCAGCCTGCGCAACATCTACAAGGAGCTCACCGAAGACCTCGGGCTGCCCATGCCGAGCAACGGCGACCTCACCCCGTGGACCGAGCAGGGCGTGCTCCTGCTCAACAGGGTGCTCACCGTCATGCCGGGCAAGCCCGCCTCGCACCGCGGCAAGGGCTGGGAGGAGATCACCGAGCAGGCCATCAAGGCCCTCGCCGCCCGGGGCAAGCCGCTGGTGGCGATCCTGTGGGGGCGTGACGCCCGCAACCTGCGCCCGATGCTGGGCGACGTCCCGGCCATCGAGTCGGCCCACCCGAGCCCCCTGTCGGCCCGGAGCGGATTCTTCGGCTCCCGCCCGTTCAGCCGGACCAACGAGCTCCTGGAGAAGCAGGGCGCCACCCCCGTCGACTGGAAGCTCCCCTAGGCTCATCCGACCACGCCAGGCACTAGGATTTCCACCATGAGTGATGAATCGGGCACTGAACGCTATCTGCGTCTGACGGTTGAGCTGACGGTGGAGGTGCGGGACGTCACCGCCCTGCAGACCGCCGCGCTGAAGGAGATCAACCACCCTGACGCCGATCTGGACGAAGAAGAGCGCAGGGAGCAGGCGGAGCTCGTCTCCGCCGACGAGACCGGAGCCACGGCACTGCAGTGGCTGATCGAGCCGGACCACGTCCTGGGTCTGATCGAGCACGTCGACCAGATCGAGCCCCGCGAGGCCGTGCTGGGTGTCGAGCCCTCCGAAGGCCCTTCCGACGAAGAGGACGAGGACGACCACACCGGCCACGCGCACTGAGACGCGGCCACCGCGGCCGGCGGACCGCTCCGCCGGCCGGGGAGCCGGTCCCGGGGCGGTCCGGCGGCGCGACGGCGCGTCCCCGGAGGTCAGTCCGTCGTGACCAGCGGCGCCGGGTAGCCGCCGACGCCGACCGGCGACCGCCACGGCTCGTGAACCGCGTTCGGCGGCACGGCGGCGAGCTCGGGAACGTAGCGCCGGACGTACTCACCGTCCGGGTCGAACCGCCTGGCCTGCCGGAGGTGGTTGACGGTCCGGTTGGGCCGGGTGTCGTTGCCGGTCCCGGCGACCCACTGCCAGTTGCCGTGGTTGTTGGCCACGTCCCCGTCGAGCAGCCGCTCGGAGAAGAACTCCGCGCCGATCCTCCAGTCGACGCGCAACCGCTTGACCAGGAACGACGCCACGATCATCCGGGCCCGGTTGTGCATCCAGCCCTCGGCGAGCAGCTGCCGCACGCCGGCGTCCACGATCGGGATCCCGGTCATGCCCTCCTTCCAGGCCTGTGCCGCGTCCCGGTCGTCGTGCCAGTCGTGCCCGCGCGGCCGGTAGTCGTCCCGGTCGATGCGGGGGAACGCCTCCGTCACCTGGTGGAAGAAGTCACGCCAGCACAGCTGCCTGACGAAGGCGTCGCCGTCCTCCGCCAGCGACTCCAGCTCCAGCGGTGACACGCAGCCGAACCGCAGGTACGGGCTGAGCTTGGAGGTGCGGTTGCCGGCGAGGTCGTCGTGACCGTCGGCGTAGTCGGCCACGCAGTGCCTGAGCCACTGCCGCGCCCGCCGCCGCCCCACCGTCTCGCCGCCCCGGAACAGTTCGTGCGGCCGGTGGCCCGGCACGGGCAGCGGGCCGGGGTCCAGGCCGCCGGGGACGACGACCATGCCGGGGGCCTTGAGCACCTGCCGGCGCCGGTGGCGGCTCCAGGCCCGCCAGTAGGGCGTGAAGACCCGGTAGTGGTCGCCGCCGCCCGAGGGCCTGAGCGCGCCGGGCGGCACGATGGTGACGCCGGGGAAGCCGCGGAACTCCATCCGGGCGTTCGCGCACTCCCGGGCCAGGCGCCGCTGCCTGCGCCGGGCGGGGGAGCCGACGTCCAGGCCGGTGAAGACGGCCTGGGCGGACAGCTCACCCGCGAGCCTCATCGCCTCCGCCACGGGGTCGCCCCGGCGGATCGCGAGTTCTCCGCCCCGCTCCCGGAGCGAGCCGCGCAGGTCGGCGAGGCACTCGGCCAGGAACCCCCGGCGGGGGCCCTCAGGCATGGCGGGGTCCACGACGAACAGCGGGACGACCTGGCGCGCTTCCTCGCACGCGGCCGCGAGGGCGGGGTGGTCGTGCACCCGGAGGTCGCGGTCGAACAACACGACGACGGTATCCATCACAATGGCATTTCGCCCGGTCACGTCCGGTCGGTTGCACCCGCCGGGGACGACGTCGGGTTGCATCCGCCGCGGAGCCGTGGCCGAAGAAACGAACGGGAACATCTACCGCTCACGTCACCCGGCAGGCTTGTGTGGCGATCAGGGCTTGGAGTGAACAGGGATGGACGAGCAGCGCCAGGCGACGCCCGAGGAGGAGCCGGGCTACGGCATCGGGGCCGTGGCCCGGCGCCTCGGTGTACCCGCGCCCACGCTGCGGACCTGGAACCTGCGCTACGGCGTGGGGCCCAGCCGCCGCAGCCCGGGTGGGCACCGCCGCTACGACGCGCTCGATCTGTGGCGGCTGCAGGAGATGAACCGCCTCATCAAGAACGGCGTGCCGGCCGCCGACGCCGCACGCGAGGTCCTCAGGATCCAGGTGATCCCCCCGGCTCCCCCGGCGCCGGAGGCCGCCCCCGAGGTGGGCGAGTTCCCCCCCGGCGTCGCCCGCCGGCCCGAGATCCCGACGGTGGACATGCTGGCGCGGGCCGCGATCGCACTGGACAGCCAGACCGTCTCCGACTGGATCACCGCTGCGCTGGCCCGGCACGGGATCATCTGGACCTGGGAGGAGCTGGTCCTCCCGGTCTTCGACACGATCGTCCGGCGCCAGGCCGAGAGCGGCGCGAGCATCGAGGTCGAGCACCTGTTCTCCGACCGGGTGATGGCCGGGCTGACCCGGTTCATCGAGCGCCCGCCGCAGCCGGTCAACGTCAGCCCGGTGCTGCTCGCCTGCGCCGAGGACGAGCAGCACAGCCTGCCGATCTACGCGCTGGCCGCCGTGCTGGCCGACGAGCACCGCGTGGAGACCAGGGTGCTGGGCGCCCGGACCCCGTACTCGGCGCTGGCCGACGCGATGCGGCGGCTGGGTCCGTCGGTCGTCTTCATCTGGTCGTCGCAGACCTCCACCGGCGACCCCGCCCCGCTGCTGTCGCTGCCCGTGCTCCGCCCGCCGAGCCGGATCATCGTCGGCGGCTGGGGGTGGTGGGACGAGCTTCCGCCGTCGATCCCGCACGTCACGTCGTTCCAGGACGCCCTCACCCGCGTCATTTCCGTCCTGCGCTGACGTCTTCCCTCCACTCCCGGTGCCCCGCGCCGTCCCGGGGTGGCTCTTCGGCCGGATCGCCACCGCACCCCCGGCACCGGCCCCTTCACCCGCCCGGATCGCCACCG